>CAYVVK010000140.1:7768-11819 GCA_964454855.1 uncultured Phaeodactylibacter sp.
TGGCCCCCGCTGAATATATTGCGCACCTTTTCATCCTTTACCAGATCGGAGAAATCATTGACCTTTTGGCTGGCATATTGCAGGGAGTCGATCACCGTATTGCCCGTCAATATTATCTTGTCTTCGGGGATGCCTTCTTTTAACAGATTGTCTGCATTCAGCCGGGTGGGGGCAAAGTGCCAGCTGGCCAGCCGGCTCACCAGTACCCGGTTGGCTTCCTCGGGAAAAGGGCTTTGCAGGTTGCCGGTGCGCAGGCCGGCTTCGACATGGCCGACCGGGATGCCGGCGTAGAAAGCGCCCAGAGCGCCCGCAAAGCAGGTGGTGGTGTCGCCGTGGACCAGCACCAGATCCGGTTGGAAGTCTTCAAATACACCTTTTACGCCCTGAAGAACTCTGGCCGTCAACCCAGTCAGGCCCTGGCCCGGCTGCATCAGGTCGAGGTCGTAATCGGGTTGTATTTCAAAGAACTCCAGCACCTGGTCCAGCATCTCCCGGTGCTGGGCCGTGACACACAACCTGTGCTCGATACCAGAAGTCTGGTTGAGCCCCCTGACCAGCATGGCCATTTTAATGGCCTCGGGGCGAGTGCCGAAGAGGGTAAGTACTTTCATATTATGGAAAACAGGAAGCAAAATCTTCCCATCGGTATTTTTTTAAAGCTTCATAGTTGCGCTGGCCGATATTCCGGAGTTCTTCTGGCGTCATCCGGGCGGATTCCTTTAGTACATTTTTCAATCCTCCATCTTCATACAATAACTTATCCTGCCGACAAAGCTTGCTTTTCAAAACTCCTTCTCGTGGAGCGATCACCGGTTTGCAGAAACCCATCGCCAGAATAGCCGAACCGGAATTTTCTATACGTTGAAAAGGAAGGACGGCCACATCGGCAGCGTGAAAGTAATACTGCAGTTCTTCATCCGGCACGAAACCCTCTTTGAGGATGACGCTTGAGTGCTGCGCCTTCGCCTGTACTTTCTGCCAGTAGCCGGGGTCCATAGCTCTGCCGGCGATCACTAGCAAGACATTGGATAGGCGACATTCCCGAAAAGTCTCCACTAATTCCAGCACGCCTTTATAGGGTTTGATAAGCCCCAGGTAAAGGAAAATGCGTTTGTCTTTCGGAAGGC
The DNA here is from genome assembly GCA_964454855.1 of uncultured Phaeodactylibacter sp. GTDB lineage: Bacteria > Bacteroidota > Bacteroidia > Chitinophagales > Saprospiraceae > CAYVVK01. The sequence continues at coordinate 8,896 of CAYVVK010000140.1, forward strand.
CGAGCTTTTTCCGGGCTGCTTCCCGGTCGGTTTGATCAGGATAATAGCCAACATAAGAGCCTTCCGGCACTACCTGGAATTTTTCTGCGGGCACTTTCAGGGCTCTGGATGCCCTGGAAACGGTACCTTCGTCAAAAACACGTATCCATTCACACTGGGCGGCAAAGTACTGGCGGCCCCATTGGTAAGGGCCATGTGTGGGCCAGTCATGAGGAAAGATGTTGTGTAGCGTCCAAACCAGACGCACCCTCAATATTTTTCGGATAATAAATACTTCGGCTACAAAAAAAGGGAACTGCACCCAGGTCATCCACTCCTTTCTGCGCAGGTAGTATTGATGGAGCCAGTCCAAGTGGAGGTAGTCAGGGCGATGCTGAATAGCTGTTTTCAACAGCGCAAAGAATTTGTCGGAGGCACCGTGTTGAATCTCCAACCCGGCCCGGCGTAGTCCCTGCATCATCAAGTGCTGATAAGGGTTGTTATTTCCGGCTACTGGTGAACAGTAAATGAACTTTTTATTCATGACTCCCTTTTGCGAAGGCCATCCATCGGTTTGCGAAGTCCCTTTCATTCAAAATAAAACGCAGCCCCTCCAATTCATAACCATGGCGAATAGCCCCTACATAATGTTTGTCAACACAGTGTTCTGGGCTTTTATAGTAGTCGACATCATAGCCTGTGGGGAGGTATTCTGCTCCGTGGGGGCTGATATTTGCTAGCAGATTGATGAAAGTCTGGTCAAGAGTATAATCATACAGGTTTTTAGCGAACCCAGGATTTTTAAGCCATTCTTCTATTTTATCCAGATTAATATCTTCCCGGTGCATGACCCACAGCCCTGCATTTCCCTTTTCAAAGGGACGAATGCCCAGGAAAGCTTCTATTTGATCAGGGGTTTGAACATAGGCACTCTGTAAGTCCTTGTTGAAATAGTTTTTAGAATTTTTGTTGGAAAGAGCATCGAGATAGAAATCCGGCCGTTGAAAAAAGAGTATATCGGAATCTACATAGCCAAATTTCTTGCCCTTTCCCCAGATCCGAACATCGATAATCTTTAAAGCCATAATTTGTTGACGGCGATATTCAAGTATTTCCGGATAATCGCGTAGGGCTTTTTCGGCAAAAAGGTCGGCTTCTAGTCGTCTGACCACCTTTGATCCCGGCAGGTTTGACAGGATCGTTTTCTCATCCCGATCATCCAATGATCCGTCATCGTGGAATATCCAAACAAAAGCTCGTTTACATTGTAAGTTCATTACCATAGCAGAACAGATAGCCATTTTTAAGTCCCTCTTACAGACCATCATGTGTAAAGTAAAACCTAAGGAGTTATCAGTATGTAACGAAGGTGGTAAGGAGATCATTCGATTTTTAAGCAGCTCTCTCTTGGGGCTTTCGTAGGAATACCGATAAAGCTTATTAAACGCTCTAATTGCAATGTTTTGCTTCCTTAAGCGAGGTTTTATTTTGGACATAATGCTTAATTGTAGCTAATTAGCTTGCCATCTTTGTATTGTTAGAAGCCAACTGGGGGAGCGTACAAATGACTTTATGAAATACCTGTCAAAGAGTATTTAATGTAGCTTCTCTTATATTGATGGGTAGTAACTATTCAGCACGCCTGCGTGCTGGTTAATTGAAAAACGATAGAATTGTCCAGGAACAAATTCCTCAATGCTTTGAAAACATTGACGTTTTGTTTACGGGCGGTGACGATAAAACTGCGGATTCTTGCGAAGAACCTGGCGCCATCAAAACTTCTGAAACAACCCGAGATCTTTTGTTTGACTTTCATCATTCGGATGTCTCGCTCGGAGAAGTTATTGTCAAATGGCACTTTAAAATCGTAGAAGAATCTCAGAATATCGTCAGCGTAATCTCTAAAGCGTTCTATGAGGTTTCGAGGCTTTGTTTTTTTGTCGCGGCCTCTTTTCTTTTTCGGAGGAGGTTTGTAAGGGTTAGCATTAAGCCCCTTTTGTACGAGATCATCGTAGAGGCTTCGATACTGGTTTAAAGTTGCCGGGGACAAGAACTGTTTGCCTTGGGCAATAGCCCTTTCTTTGGCAGCCTTCATTTTGAGGAGCAGGCCTGTGAGATCATCCGCCCAAGCCTGCTTGTAACGTTCTTTGACAAAGGTTAACTCTCTCAGCAGGTGTGCATTGCACAAACCGTGTTCACGGCCGTAGCGGTAATAGCTCTTCCAAAAGTCATGAAAGGAAATGCCTTCGAATTTGGGCAAGATGCCAATATCATCCATGGCAACTAGGTCCCGCTTGGCATGAGGCTCATAATAAGCATGCTGGCTGGTGGAACAGCTATGCAGCCACAGCCGCTGGGCCGTTATCCGGATACCAGTTTCATCGAAGCCGGCCACAACGGCCGCTGTCAGCAGTGCCTTGAGCCGCTCTTCGAAAGTGGCCAGTTGGCCAAAGGCCCTATGGCGGATATTATATAAAGTGCCTGTACTGAGCTGGTGCCCGAAAATATCCTGGACGAACTCTTTGGTGCGTTCGTAAGGCAACAGCTGGTAATCTTGCATATACACCAACAGGCTCTTTATGTTTGGCCCGTACTGCACATAATGGTTAACGCCTGGAGGAAAATCGGCTCGGTTGACGTGTCCGCAGGAACAGCGTTTGACTTCCGCCTGGTGTTCGGTTATGATTAACTCCAATGGGGGTAAGCCATATACCTGGCGGCATTCTATGGAATCAGCTTTTTGCCGCCGAAGGCTTTTTGGGCAACAGGCGCAAACCTTCACTTTATGGAGCTCCTTCACGTCCGGAGACTCCACCATCTTTAGGTTAGCCCCGTCGTGGCCCTTTTGCCCGCCAGCTTTACGGCCAGCCTTCTTGCGCTGGCTTTTGGGGGCAGGCTTGTCAAATTCATCCGAAGAAGGTGGCTTGCTGCTATTCCTGCTGTTC
>CAYVVK010000141.1:0-11653 GCA_964454855.1 uncultured Phaeodactylibacter sp.
ACGCCCGCTACCGGCAGGGCCTTATGGAGGGAGGCTTCGAAAACCTCATTTTTGAGATTACCAGCCAGGAGGCGTCCATCGCTTTCCAGTCTATTCTGTGGGAGGCGCTTCGCGACCCGGATTTTCCGGAAGAGCCGCTGGCGGCCAAGGGGGTGCGCTTTTACCGCAAGAGCCTCAAGCCGGCGCCTCTGCCTTCGAAGGTCAATGAGCACCCGGAGATCAACCTGCTTATTGTCACTGCCCGGCCGAGTGAGGATAATGACGTGGATTACCGGACCATCCAACGCCCTCTGATCGATATCATCCGCCGGACGCCCAGGGTACGAGTCAATCCTTATATCCTCCGCCCGGGTACTTTTAAGGCGCTGAAGGAGCACCTGGCGCAGGTCAAAAGCGGCTTTTACCACATCGTTCACTTCGACTTGCATGGGGCGGTGATGGAGTACGAAGAACTGGCCAGCGAACGGGAACAGGGCAGCCTGCGCTTTATGCACCATTATAGTTTTGGCAAACCGGTCCAGGCTTTTCAGGTGCGGTACGGCCGGGAGGACATCCAGCACTTCGAGGGCAAGCAGGCTTTCTTGTTTTTCGAAACGGACAAAAAGGGCCTGGCCGAGCCGGCTGCTGCCAAGGAGGTTGCTGCCTTGCTGCGCGATTCCCGCATCCCAGTATGTATCCTAAATGCCTGCCAGTCGGCTAAGCAGGAGGGGGCTTCCAGCGAAACGAGCCTGGCCAAATTCCTGCAGGAACAGGGTATCGACCTGGTGCTGGCCATGCGGTACTCGGTTTCGGTGACGGCGGCGGCCAGACTCATGGAACGCCTTTATCTGGAGCTGTTCAACGAAAAGCCGATTGACGAGGCTATCTCTCTGGGGCGCCGGGAATTGTTCAACGACAAAAACCGGGACGCTGCCCTGGGCTACCAGGTGGAGCTGGAGGACTGGGTGTTGCCGGTTATTTACCAGCGGCAAAAGGTGGATTTCCGGTTGAGAGAATTGACGGAGGAGGAGAAAGATGCCCGGTATAGACTGCGCAGCCGGCTGGCCCGGTTTCCGAATTTTCGCTACAGCTTCATCGGCCGCGACCTGGATATTCTGAAGGTCGAAAAGATGCTCTTGCCACAGCGAAACCACCTCCTTATCCGGGGCATGGTTGGGGTAGGCAAATCTGCGCTGCTGCAATACCTGGCCGCCTGGTGGGTAGCCACCAACTTCAAAAATATCCAAAATGCTTTCTATTTCAATTTCGAAGATACCGGCTACTCACATGAGGAATTCCTCACTTCCATAGCGCAAAAAATTTACGATGAACCCGCTTTTGCCAACTGGCAATCAAAAGAGCTTAATTACCGGCAGGAGGCACTGCTGGAAGAACTCAACAGCACGCCCTATGCAATCATCCTGGATAATATCTTTGAGTTTTCGGACGAGGCCATCATCGACTTCCTCTCACGTATCAACGGAGCGTCTTTTGTGGTGTATGGATCTGTTAATGGTGAAGAGAAGCTGATGGAACGTACGTTCCAGGATGCCGTTTACCGGCTCGATGGCCTCGATAAGGAGGCCGCCTATCAGTTGGCGGGCAGGATCATTAAGACAACAGCAGGTAAGGATATTCAAAAGCTGGTGGAGGACAATAAGTTTGAATTCGAACACCTGCTCAAACTGCTGGCCGGATTCCCGGTGGCCATGGAACTGGTGCTGCCGTTCCTGAAAGATATGCCGGTGGAGGAGGTGCTGGAACGGTTCAGGAACGGGACGCTGGATATCGAATTTTGACGATGAGGGTGCTAGAAACAGTTTCGGATAACCTGCATTGCCTCTTCCCTTTCCAGGGTATCTTTATTTGGTTTGACGATTGGGCGGAACTTTATGTCCAGCAACTGGGGGAACAGGGTATAGCCATTTCCGCCCATGCCTTTAGAGCGCTATTTGACAGGCTGGAAACGCAGGGGCTGGTTTTCAAAATAGCATCTCAAATAGCCAGGGATACTTTTATTTTTCGGTTTCACCCTTTCCTGAGTACTATTATCAGAGATAAAACTACGGCAGAAGATCAAAGTGCGGCTGGCCGGGCTTTTTGCCACTATTATCGTGAGCTCGTGCAGGATTATGAATTGATGGTCAATGATGACAGCATCGAGGAGCAGCAATTTGGCTGGTATTTTGTCGGGTTGGACTTGCTGAACATCCGCCGGGCAAGCCGGCTTTTGATCGGCGAAGAGGCTTTTTATACTTGTTTTTATCTCGTTGATGGTTATTACCGGCGCAACCATGAATTGGATAACCGCCTGCGATATCTTCAGGAGATGCACCGGATCTTTGATTGGAGCGTTGTCGAAAAGCGACGCCCGGCATTGATTGAAAATGGTATTTTACTGCTTTTGACGGCAAGCGATATTTATGCTGCCGAAAGTGATTTTTCCGCTGCCCTGGACTACAGCAAGCAGGCACTGGCTTTCTACAATGATTGCGGGTATGAGCAATTGGATCAAACGGCATTGCTGGGCGATATTTATGTACGCATGAGTAGCAGCTATTATGACCTGGAGCAATACCAGGACGCTCTGCAGTGGCTGGAAAAGGCAAGGCCTCTGGTTCGCAGGCATGGAAATGAGGAGCAGAAATTGGTGTTGTTCAGCGCTCTCGGAGATGTCTTTGCGAAACTCAGGCGGTTCGGCGACAGCCGGAGCCACTACCAAAAGGCGCTGAAAATGACGGCCAGCGGCACTGGCCTCGAAACCCAGGCTTTCCTCCATCATGCTTTAGCAGTGGTGGATATGGAAGAGGGGGGTTTTTCGTCGGCTGAAGCATATCTTTTAAAGGCGTTGGAATTGTATACGCGCTTGGATGACGACGCCTCCAAGGCTGATATTTACAATGAACTGGGAACGGTATTCCTGGAGCTGGGGCAACACGAGGAAAGCCTGAATTATTACAAAAAAGCGCTGCCCGGGTTTATCATTCTTGGGGACCAGTATAAGGTTGGGGGCGCCTACGCCAATTTGGCGGTAGTTGCGGAGTTGTTGCGCAATGACCTGGAAAGCAAGGAGTACCTGGAACGTGCGGAAGAGGTCTATACTGAAATCGGCGAACGGTTCCGGCTGGCCGCCACCTATCAGTCGCTGGGGATGGCGCTCGGAAACCTCCGGGAGTTCGGGAAAGCTACATCCTACCTGGAAAAAGCCATGGAGATCTATGAATACCTGGAAGATGATTTTCATATCGCTGAAATTCAACTCAATCTCAGCAGCATCCTGCACAAAGCCGGAAAATACAAAGAGAGCCTCGTGCATATCAAAAAGGCGCTTGCGATATTTAAAGAGAGGGGAGATGAGCCCGGTATCGCCGACGCTACTCACAACTATGCTAACATCCTGCTGGGGCTGGGTAAATACGCGGAGGCCAGAAAAAAATACCAATCTGCTCTGGCTTACTACGAACGGGCCAGCAAGCAGCTGGAGTGTGGGATGGTGGCCCAAAACCTGGGCACCCTGGAAAGGGAGTCCGGAAATTTGGCCCTGGCTGCTCAGCTGGCGGATAAAGCGCTGGCTGTTTATGAGGTACTTAAATTGCCGTATCACCAGGCTGAGGTTTTGCACGACCTGGGAGAAATTGCCTGCCGGGAAGAGCATTTCCAGTTAGCGCTGGAGCGCTTTCACAAAGCCCTGGCCATTTTTGAGGAAAAAAAGGAACTTCATTTTCAGGCAGAGTGCCAATACGACCTGGGGCGTGTGTACATCGAATTGGGCGACAAGGGGCAGGCAATTGCCTGCCATAAGAAAGCGCTGGCTTTGTTTGAACAATTACGGGATCGCCAGAATGCCCGCTTTGTCCGGCGAAAGCTGGCTGGCTTGACTGACGAATAATACGGTATCAATGAAGAACCGCTCCTTTTTTCAATTGGCATGGCGCTCCTTTTCCACAGAGGAACAAAACCTTCTGTTGTACCTTTCTCCTTTTCAGGGAGCCATCAACTTCGGGGAGGAGATTATTTCTGAGTTTTTCCGGGAGGTAACGGCGGTTTTTCCAGAGTTGACTGTCAGCCAGCACCCTGATCTTTTCGAAGCCTGCCAGCGTAATGGCTGGATGAAAAGGGACAATCAGTTCCCATTAACCAATATGTTGCGCCTCCATCCGGGCTTCCCCGGGTTTCTGAAAAAGAAGGCGGTACAACTGCTTGGGCAGAGCAAAATGGATAAACTGGAGATCGCTTATATTCAATATTACCACTGGCTCGGCCAGCAGTTATACGATATGTTTTTCTATACCCCACCTAATGAACGACAGGAGAATCTGGATTTCATGGCTCTGGAATTCGAGAACCTGTTAGCTGCGCTCTGGCTTTCGGTAAAACACCAGCGGTATGATTTCACGGAGATCTTTCTGGTAATGAATACTTTCCTGTTTGCCACTCAGCGGGATGCGGAACGGCAGGCCATTACCCGTAAGCTGCTGTTGCGGCTGGAGCATGTTCCGGAGTCCAAAAGGGACGAGTCCTGGAAATTCAGCTTCGTCGATATTTATGATTCGCTGGGGGCTACGGCTCTTCACCTGGGGCAGTATGAGGCCTCGGAGGCGTATTTCCAAAGGGCCCTGGAATTGTATCAATCTTTTTCTCTGCGGGAGACTCACCCGAAGGCTATCCGAACTTTATACCAGAACCTGGCCGCTGCGGCTGCTTTCCAGGAGAAATGGGAAGCCAGCAGAGCTTTCTACTCGAAAATGATAGATACTACCGAACAGTATGAGGATGCTGAAGGGATGGCGGATTTCTACCTCAATTTCGGCAGGAACCTGCTCAACCTGGAACGGTATGAAGAGGCTTATGCCTATTTTGAAGCGGCCCTGAATTTTTACCGGGAGCTGAATCTGCCCGACTGGCAGGGAGTAGCGCTGAAGTACCTGGGGATGGTAAAGGTCCGTGAAAAGGATTTTGATGAGGCGCCTCTTTATTTTGAACAGGCGCTTGCCATTTTTGAGCGCCTGGACAGCCGGCTCCGGATCGCCGGGGTCTATGATGAATACAGCCTGATGTATCTTGGTAAAAAGGAGTTTGACAAGGTGCTGGATTATGCGAAACGCGCCATGAATATCTATATCGATGCGGGCATGGAGGAGAAAGAGGGAATTGCTTATCTTAATTTGTGTTCTGCCTGCGTTGGCCTGGAGGAGTTTGGTCAGTGTGAAGATTATTTGCGGAGCGCTCTCGATATTTTTCTCAGACGAAGGGACGAAGGCCGGTTGAAAACTGTTATCCACCTGGCGGGTATGTTGGACAAATACAATGACAGTGAGCTCCTACCTGGTTTTCTAAACATCATTCTTGCTGTATATTCTTCGGAGGAAGTGGCGGCATTTCTCAAAAATTGAAAGTCAGAACCCCAATGTATAGGAATAAAGGATACTCTATACTTATCCCTGAAGCTGCTCTTGAACAGGGTATAATATTTGCGCCTTTCCAACTGAATGTTCCGTTTTCCGCCCTTGCGTTGGATCAATACCTTGCTCTCCTTTCTTCTGCTCCCCAGAATCTACAGCTAAGATTACGGGAAATTAAAAAGGCCTGCGATTTCGTTGAAGAGGCTGGATGGGGAAGGCGGACTGATGGTTTTCTATTTCTGCATCCTTTATTTTCCCTGGCTTTGCGCCGAAGAGCCAGGAAATTAAAAGAATACGGCAAACTGGCAGAAGCCTTCACGGTGTATTATCAATTGCACAGTGAGCAAACCCTGCAATTGCTGGAAAGCGCCCAGGGTGCTGATACTCCATTCCCTGCTCAAAGGCCTGGTGAATACCTGAATTTACTGTTTGCCCTGGACCTGCTTTGTTCTTCCGGAAAAAAGATCGAAGCTCCTTTCCTGGCCGCTGACCGGCTACTCGCCGCGGAGAGTAAAACGGCAGAACGGCAAATGCTGGTGCAGCGGTTGCTTATTCTGCTGGAAAGAGCTCAGGAAGATGTGAGTTTCGAAAAAATAGCGGTTAAGGAAAGGCTGGCCTTGTTGTTACGAGACCAAGGGCGGCTGGAGGAATCTGCCGCACTGTTCAATCAAATCATTGCTGAGGCAGCCGGGCTTTCTTCCCAGGATCCGGTTTTCAAAGAGGTTCAAAAGGAAGGGGAATTCCAACTTGTTACGAGGGCTAACCTGTTGAGCAATTATGCCTCCGTGCTTCGTTTGATGAAGGATTACGCCGCTTGCAGAAAAGCCCTGGAAGAGGCGCTGGAATTGGTTGTTCAGACCAGCGCTCGCCAGCTTTTATGCGACATATACCACGACATGGCCTTACTTGAAAAAGCTTTGTATGATTATGGAGGTAGCCGGCATTTTTTTGCAAAGGCGCTTTGTCTGGCTCGTTCCAGCCCGCAGCGTTCAGCTCTGTTGTTTTTCAATCTGGGTGCCCTGGAAGAGGACCACCACCGGTATCAAAAAAGCCTTGGTTATTACCGCCAGGCGATGGCTCGTTTCAAAGCAACCGGAGACCGGCAGCGGCTGGCTCAGTCCTGGCAGAATATTGGGCTGGTGCATGACAATCTTGGCGAGTATCAAGAGTCTATATATGCTTACAAAAAGGCTGTGGTGTTATTTATCGGCATTTATGATGCTTACGGGGAGGCTCAAATTTATCAGAACCTGGCGCTGGCTGAGCTCAACCTCGGCAATGATGAAGATTGCATCTTTTACTTAAACAGGGCTTTAGTAGTTTACCAGGCAATTGGCGCAAACCCACTTCAGGCGGAGGTGTTTCAAAATTTAGGGGAAATACACCGCCGCTTCGGGCGCTCAGAGGAAAGCCTCTCCTTTGGGCGAAAGGCACTGGAGCTTTTTCAGTCTTTAGGGGATATGGTCAATGTAGGGAAAGTCCACCAAAACCTGGGTAATACTTTCCTCCATTATCAGGTGGCGTTGAGCATTTTCCAGGAGCAGCGCCTTTTTTTTGAACAGGGCTTGATCTACCAAAACCTAGCGGAATTGGCAAGGCGCAAGGGGGACTATGCTACAGCTTCTGAATGCCTGAAACAAGCCCTGCGGTTGTTCCTGCCGTTCAAAGAGGCTATTCGACAGATCGGATGGCTCGTCGCTAATGCGAATCAACTGGCTTCCGAGTTTAATGATAAAACTGTTTTGGAAAGCCTGGACGGAATGCTTCAGAAGGCTTTTAACCAACCAGAAATGGATAGCATTGTAAAAGCGGCTCGTGAGTTTCAGGAACGATTTTCTTGATCAGTATAGGCCTCCTTTCGGTTTAAACTAGAACTGTGCCAACCACTCCCGCAATACCGCCTTGCGCTCTACCCCAAAATATGGGAAGGCGTTCTTGATTACCTCTCGCCCAAAGGCCCTGTCTCCATGATACAGGGCAAAACCTGCGATGCCTTGTAAGGCGAAGAAACTCTGCTCCAGGTCGCCGGAGGCCAGGAAAAGGGCCAGGCCTTCCCGGTAGTATTTTTTGGCCGTTTCAAACTGCTCTTGCTGAGCGGCAATACTGCCCAGGTTGTGCAGCACCCTGGCTTGGGCAATTGGGTTTTCGGATTGTTGATAGAGTTCCAAAGCTTGCTGGAAATACTTGCCGGCTTCTTGCAGGCTATTTTCTTTTCTGTAAAGGTCTCCTATGTTCTGGTATAGCCCGGCCAGTTCATGTGGGTTGCTGGTTCCGCTCATGTTCTCAGTAGCCAAGTGGTAGTTTTGCAGGGCTTCTTTGGTATCTCCTTGTTGTTCATACAAAATGGCCAGGTGTGTGTATACTTTACCTTGGCGTAATCTGTCGTTCAGGTGGCTATAGCTTTCCAAAGCTTTACGCAAATGGCTTTCCGCTTGGGTATAATTTTCCATTTGAAAGTAAAGGATACCTGTATTCTGCCAAACATGAGCCAGGTCACACTGCATGCCCATTTTGTAAAAAATATATTCTGCCTTTTCGTAGTAATTCAGAGCTAAATCAAAATCGCGCCGCTGTTCCGAGAAGGATCCCAGGTTCACATAAGTACGGGCTTCCCGATAGAAGTCGCCTGCCTTTTTGAAGAAGTTCAACGCTTGCTGATTGTAAGCCGAGGCCTGATCAAAATCACCCCGGTTTTCCGCTATGCTGCCCAGATTTTGGTAGACTTGCGCCTGATTTGGTTCGTCTCCTAGCTGGACAAAAATCTGAAAAGCACTCCGGTAGGCTTCCTCTGCCTTGTTTAATTCTCCCCTTCTCCAGAATAACGCGCCCAAGTTTTGGCTGGCCTTGGCAATACCGGAACGGTCGTTGAAGGATTCATAAATTTTTAAGGCGGTTTCCAGATGTTTTTCTGCAAGGTCGTATTTATAAAGAGCCTGAACAATGACGCCCAGGTTCGAAAGCACCTCGCCGACTTCATAGGTGTAGTCATGTTGATCATATAACCGTAAGGCCTTCATGCTGTTCTCTTCGGCTTCGAGGTGATGGCCTTGCTCCCAATGGAGCACCGACAGGTTACGATATAATTGAGCTTGTTTTGGCCCTTCTCCGCAGCGTTGAAAAGCATCCAAGGCAAATTCGTAAGATTGGCTGGCCTTTGTGTAATCTTTTTGTTCCTGGTAGACAACGCCGAGGTTTCGCTCGATTTCAGCGTGCAGCTTAAGGGTGTCTGAATCTTCCTCTTTGAAGGGCCACTCCCGCAAACAGGCTTCCCAACATTTTTGAGCCGCCTCAAATTGCCTAAGGTCATAGTAAGCGCTGCCCAGCATGTATTGCACATGGGTGGCCTCGAATTGAAGGGCAGGGGTAATCCGGCTTACAGGATAAGCCCTGAGCTCCCGGTACACGGTTCCAATCAGATGGTGCCTACCCTCCTGGTCTCCCTGCCAGTATAGGTACTCTGCGCTTAACTGTAGTGGAGCAAGGATACTACGCTGTCGTTTCAATAGTATAGATAAGGCGGAAAGAAAGTTTTCAAATTCCTGCTCCGTTGCCATCATTCCCGCATGCCGCTGCTGTGCATCATTTGATTGCAGCAGCCCTAAATACATTTCACTAACCTGCCAGTAATATCTGGTAAAGGCTGTTTCCAGTTTTTCCACTATGTCATAGCCATATGCACGCGCCTGCCGGCGGAGGAAGGGCAGAAAAGCCGGAGAGAACATCAGGTGAAATGTGTTGCCTGGCAACGAATGTAATACTCCAAGCTGAATGGCTTCCTGTTTAACGGGTTCCCATTGTTGAAATGGGTAATGGGCGAATTCGGGCTCTGCTTGTAGTAAATCCCAATAGCCCTGTATGAAGTCAGGTAAGCCGTTAATGGTATTAAACGGCGCCAGACAATACAGAAGTTGCCTCGCTTCCGATGAAAGTTTTGTAAGGATATTCTTCATGGCGTCTTCTTTTGAGAATTGGTGTATACTCAATCTTTTGCTCCGGCAATTTGCCAGATGGCCTACTCCAGATCATGCGAAGTATTGCAAATATCTTCACTTTTGGGTGTATCTGTCTTATTGGACTCCTCAATATCTCTCAGCAACTCCACTTGGCTATCCTCATCGCCCAATGCCTCATACAATGCTTTTGCCTGTTGGAGATACTTTTCTCCTTTTTTCATTTCCCCGGCTTGATAACAGGCCAGGGTGAGATTGTGATAGAGATAGGCGGCCGTCTTATCAACCGGCAACCCCTCCGCTTCAAACCACCGGGCGGCCGGCTCGTAACACTGGATAGACTCTTTCTTGCGGCCCAATTCCAATAATACGTTGCCGAGGTTATATCGAGCCTCCGCCCAGTCGCTGCCTCTGGGTATTTTCTCGAACTCGGCTATGGCTGACCGATAGAAACCGATAGAGGCCTCCGGATCCTTTTGGTAATTGCTGTGGATGTACGCTGCCATGTGCAATGCCCGCCCCTTCCCACGGGGCGAGTTATAGGTTTGCCAGGCTTGGCGGTAATATTCCAGTGCTTCGTCAGTATTGCCGGATTTCAGGGCTGTAGAACCATAGTCAAACCAAGCCAGGCCTTTTTCGTCGGGCGTCCCGATAAGGAGGTAGGTTTCCAGGGCGCGCCGAAAGTACTCGCTGGCCTCCGCCAGCTTTCCCTGCCCGGAATACACCACTCCCATGCTTCGGCTAACAGAAGCCTTGCCTGTCTGGTCTTTATAGATTTCAAAAATGCGCAAAGCTTCCTGGTACACTTCCAGTGCCTTTTCGTTTTCTCCTTTTTCCAGCCAGGCCGCCGCCAAGTTTTGGTACGCCATAGCCTGGAAATGTTCCCGTCCTTGTTTTTCGTACATTCCCAAAGCTTTTTCAGAAAATAAAAGGAAGGTATCGTAATCCTTCTCTTCCTTGCTGATTACGCCCAGGTTCTGATACATTTCAGCTATCTTTTGCTGGTCGCCTACTTCTTCAAATACAGCCAGAGCCGCTTCGAAATGCGGAACAGCTTCCTGGTAGTGGCCCAAGTCTCTCAAGACATTGCCTAACCGTTGTAGCAGGACCGCGCGCCGGTTATCCGTTGCCGGTACGGTTGCCAGGGCTTTTTCAATGGCATTTTTGGCCTTCTCATACCGGCCCAACTGCCTCAGGGCGCTAGCTCGGTGGAAAAGCATAGTCGGCAGGAGGCCTGATTGGCGAATAGCTTCTGAAAACTGCTCCAGCAGGCGGCTGCTTGTGCGGATTCGCTCTTCGTGCTGGTTGGCCGCCAGATAGTAGCTGTCCAGGCTGGTGTAGAGGGCATCTGTCAACTGGTTGTGGGCTGCTGCCGCCAGCACTGCCGCTTCCAGGTTGGCGGCTTCATACCGGGCGACAAATACGCCCAGGCTAAGCCCGGAGGCATTTGGCGCCGTGACATAGGGGCGGATGGCCTTGGGGGCCAGTACTTGTTCGTAATAACGAATGAAGCTAAGATACACTGCCTCTTGTTGTTCGATAGGTATACTGGCAAATAACCGGTTGGCATTCATTTCCAGCAACGGATGAATGGCAAAAATCTCCCAATCCCAGTGGGGCTTGCTCCACCATCCATGATCCACAAGTTCGTCAGCCATAGTGTAAAAATCACCAAGCGGAAGGCTACGCAATGCCGGGCTTTCCAATAATAGGATCAGGTATTCTTCGATCAGTTCCGCCGCCAATGTAATATACGACTGGAAAGGGGCAAACAGAGGCAACAATTGCCGGGTGAGGGGGCTGAGTTCCATGTTAAATGCAAAAGGCCGCATAAAAGTATACTGGATTGAATAAGAAAGTGTCCGGACAATAACAATATAACAATATGTCCTGAGCCCCATGTATAAAACACTTGCGCTTTTCTATCGAAGCAGGCCATATTAAACTAAAATCCTCCAGGCACTAACTATTCTTCTTCGTCGCTTGCCAGGAGCGACAAATAGTCTTTAATTTCCTTTTCAAACGCCGCATCTCCCGTCGCCTCCCAAACCACCCTCGATACCCGCGCCACATTGATCATTTCCGTAGCATCGGGAATACTTGCAAAAAAGGCTATAGCCGCCCGGCACACCGCTTTGGCTTCTTCGTACTGCTCCAACTCCGCAAGGGCAGCCGCCAGCAGGATGCGCGCCCGTTCGGCGGAGTGGCGGCCGCCAATGGCCCGATAAAGGCTGGCCGCTTTTTCTAACTCGGTAATCGCTTCTGGATACCATCCTTGTTTGTAGGTTACGATGGCGATGTTGAGAAACGACTGGGCCATCT
>CAYVVK010000142.1:0-11649 GCA_964454855.1 uncultured Phaeodactylibacter sp.
TATAATAGATTGATAACCCGTTGATTATTTTGACTGCCGACTGTCAACTGCCCATACGGGCCCGTACCGGGGTTTACTGCCGACTGCACTAATCAGCGAGCCGGGCGCTGGGAGAAGCCGCGGAGAATTACCGGCGGCTGAAAACAGGGGAACTGCTTCTGTTTGAAGTAGATAAGGATAAGGGATATTAGTTCAGGCCGTTTTCATCACCGATTCCCGGAAAAAATCCAGTGCCTTCTCCAGGTTGGCCTCGGCTGCAGGGCTGAGCCCTTCCCGAAGTTCCCATTCCTCTCCCTCGATGCCCAGCACGAAAGCTTCCGGAGCGCCGCCATAGAGTTCCTGGCAGAGCGCTACGATGGAGTCGGGGTCGAGCGCGTGGGTCGAGAAGCCGAAATTGGCTACCGGCAGGCAGGGCTTCCAGTAGAAGCCCTGCTCCCGTTTGTTTTCGGAGGCGTCTACAAATATCACTTTGTCGTAGGAAAGGATCTTTTCGGCATCTTCCACCTGCAGCTGGTAGCGATAGCTGGCCTCTCCCCGGAAGGCTCCTTCTTCCCGGATGGCGTCCAGGAAAGCCCAGCCCAGGCCGTCGTCGCGCCGGCCGCTGTTGCCGATGCCGATGAGCAGGGTTTTGGGGGTATCCGGTTTGGCCTGAGTGTGGTGCATAGATTGGAATGGTTTATTGGTTTTGTGGTTTTACGGTGTATCGGTATAATGGTTTACCGGTATTATGGTTTTACGGTTTTGTGGTTTTACGGTGTATCGGTTTTCCGGTTTTCCGGTTTATAGTGGGTGGCTCACCCCCTTTAGGGGGCCGGGGGGCGCGGGTGGGTTTACAGTGTATCGGTATTTCGGGCTTTGTGCCACGAATCCCGGATCACGGATCACGCCCGCCGAAGCCAGGGCGCAGGCAGGAATCATCCCCTGACATACTCATCCACCAGCCTGTCCTCATGATCGTATATGGATAACCGCAGCGGCATTTTGCCCAGCGCATGCGTCGCGCAGCTCAGGCAGGGGTCGTAGGCTCGGATGGCCACTTCCACCTGGTTGAGCATGCCTTCCGTGATCTTCTCCTTTTTGTCGAGTACGTTTTTGGCCACCCATCGTACCGCGCGGTTCATGGCCTCGTTGTTGTGGGTAGTGGAAACGATGAGGTTGCACTTGGTGATCATGCCCTGCTCATCCACTTTGTAGTGATGGATGAGGGTGCCGCGCGGCGCTTCGATGATGCCGATGCCTTCCGGGCGATTCACCCCCTTGCGGACGAGGTCGTCGCCCAGTATTTCCTCATCGTTGAGGAGGCCCTGGATCATTTCTGCGCAGTGGAGCATCTCGATGAGGCGGGCCCAGTGGGTGTGCATGGTGCAGTTGTTGGTGCGGTCGTTGGTGTGCATGCGGAAGTCCAGCCACTCTTTATGGGCCAGAGGGGAGGGGATTCCCTCGCATACGTTGAGCCGCGCCAGGGGCCCTACGCGGTTCCACCCTTTCTTCCGGCCCAGTTGCCGGAGGTAGGGGAACTTCATGTAGGACCACTTTTCCACCCCTTCTTCGAAGTATTTGAGGTAGTCGTTGTTGGGCACATCATTGAGGGTGATGTTTCCCTCGCTGTCAATGGCGCGCAGGCGGCCGTGGTAGAGTTCCAGTTCATTGTCCGGGCCCACCAGGCCGAGGTGGCCGGAAGGGTAGCGGGCGAAGTTGTCCAGCCACTGGAAGTTTTTGCTGTGGTAGTCTTTCATGAAGTCGATCACTTCCTTGGCCCATTTGATCATGGTGTCTACCGAGGGCGTTTCGTTCTCCTGGAGCAGGTAATTCCTTTCTTCAGGAGTGAAGGTCTTATATACTCCGCCCGGCACGGCAGCGATGCCGTGGATCTTTTTCCCGGCAATGGCCTTAATGACCTCCTGGCCGAACTTGCGCATGAGTATGCCTTTGCGGGCCAGTTCTTTATTTTCCATGGCCACGGCTACGACATTCCGCTTTTCCGGGGGTGCGTCCATGCCGAACAGCAGGTCGGGAGAAGCGAGGTAGAAAAAGTGCAGCGCATGAGACTGAAAGACCTGCCCGTAGTGCAGCAGGCGGCGCAGCTTGGTGGCTGTCGGCGACAGTTGCTCGGGCTCCAGGCCCACGATCTGGTCGATGGCCTTGGCGGCGGCCAGGTGGTGGCTCACCGGACAGATGCCGCAGAGGCGCTGCACCATGGCCGGCGCCTGCCAGTAGGGGTGGCCCTGTACGAAGCGCTCAAAGCCCCGGAATTCTACAATGTGGAAAAAGGCGTCCTCCACCTGGCCTTGCTCGTCGAGGTGGACGGTGACCTTTCCATGTCCTTCTACGCGGGTTACGGGGTCTATGACGATCTTTTTTCCCATGGTTAGTCGTATTTAAATTCAGAGTAAAGAACAGAATATTGCTCGCCCCAGAGCAGGTGCTGCACGGCCTTCCAGATGTGCTCGGCACTGGGCGGGCAGCCCGGGATGTAATGGTCGATCTCGACCACCTCATTGCAGGCGTACACCCGGTCGAGCATCTTGGGGATATCTTCGTGGTAGGGCACAATGCTTTCTCCGGCCTCCGTGGTCATGGAGTTGAGATAGGATTCCTCCAGGCACTCTTCCAGGGGGATCATATTGCGCAGGGCCGGCAGGCCGCCCCAGATGGAGCATTCTCCAAAAGAAACCAGGATGTCGCATTTCTTGCGGAACTCCCTGAGGACTTCCACGTTTTCAGAAGTGCTGCAGCCCCCTTCCACCAGGCCGATGTCGCACTGCTTGGTGAACTCCTTGATGTCATTGAGGGGCGATTTATTAAACTCCACCAGTTCGATCAGGTCGATCAGGCCGAGGTCGATATCCAGCATGGACATGTGGCAGCCGAAGCAGCCGGCCAGGGAAATGGTGGCGATCACTTTTTTATCTTTGACGGCTTTTACCGTCGGTTTAGCGGCTTCTTTGGATTTGCCGTTGCCATTTCCCTGCTGTACTGATTTCATGTCAAAGCGCCGGTCGCCAAAGGGCACCGCCAGGCTTTTGCCTTTCACGAGAATGGCGCCGGTGGGGCAGATATTCATAGCGTGCAGGGCTTCCTTTTCCGATAGTTTGGCCTCCTGCTCGTAGTCGATGCCTACGATGGTCTCATTTCCCCGGTTGTGAAGGGCGAAGACCTGTTTGCCATCTTTGGTGCGCACTTCCTCCACGCAGCGGCGGCACTTTACACAGCGGTTGTGTTCGATGATCATCCGCTTGGGTTGGAAGTCGATCATGCGGTCTTTGAAAATGTGCGGGAAGCGGGAGACGGAGACGCCCATTTCGTAGCCCATGTGCTGCATGTCGCAATTGCCGCTCTTTTCACAGGAGGGGCAGAAGTGGTTGCCTTCGGCGAACATCATTTCCACGATGGCCTTGCGGGTGTCCTGCAGCTCAGGCGTATTGACGTGCACCTGCATGCCTTGTTTCACTTTTTGCATACAGGCCGCCACCGGTTTGCCGTTCACTTCGCAGGTGCACACCCGGCAGGTGCCCAGGGGAGGGTCGATGTGCTCATAATAGCAGAGCGAAGGGATGAAGATGTCGTTCTCTTGGGCTACGGTGACCAGGTTCTTTCCCTCTTCCGCTTTAATCTCTTTTCCGTCTATAAGAATATCTACCAGCTTTGCCATAATATTTAGCTTCTGAATTTTTCATAATCTGCGGTCGCTTTCTCCAGATCGAAGGATTCATTAACCCCCTTGCCCAGTTTCTGCTCAAAGTAATCGGGGAAGGTGTCCAGTGCTTTTACCAGCGACTGAGTGGCCGTCTTGCCCAGGCCGCAGCGGCTGGCCTGCTGCATGATGGCACCCCACTGCCTGATCTCATCGAAATCCTTTTGGCGGGCCATGCCCGTGCGTATTTTTTCCAGCTTTCGGCGGATGATGAAGTTGCCCGCCCGGCAGGGCGTACACACCCCACAGGATTCTTCTTTGAAGAAATCGGCGAAATTGATGAGAATATCCAGGATGTCGCGCTGCCGGTTGAAGATCATAAAAGCGCCGCCGCAGGCCAGGCCGTCCCTGGAGAGCGGCTGGCCCTTATCCTCCATGGAGATGCATTCTCCGGAAGGGCCGGAAAGCTGAATGAAATAGGGGTTGTCTGCCTGACAGAGTTTGAGCAGTTCCCCTACCGTCATGCCCCATTCGATCTCGTAGATGCCGGGCAGGTGGCAATCGCCGGAAACGCTGATGACCTTGGTGCCGGGAGATTCCGGGGTGCCCATGCTCAGGAAATGATCAGGGCCGAGTTCGATCACCCGGGCGGCTGCGCAAAGTGTTTCTACATTATTTACAACGGTCGGTTTGCCCCAAAAGCCCCTTTCAATGGGATAGTATTGCTTGACGCGGGCCTCTCCCCGTTTGCCTTCCATGGAATTGAGCATGGCCGTCTCTTCGCCCACGACGTAGGAGCCGGCGCCCAGCTGCAGGCGGATGTCAAAGTCGAAGCCTTTGATGCCCATGATGTCCTTGCCAAGCAGCCCCATGTGCCGGAAGTGGCTGATCTCCTTTTCGAGCTTGTCCTGCAGCCAGGTATATTCGGCGCGCAGGTACAGCACGCCGTACTCAGCCCCAACTGCGTATGCGGCCACGGCCATGCCTTCCAGCACCAGGCCGGGCATGGCGTTCATCAGGGCGCGGTCTTTAAAGGTGCCGGGTTCGCCTTCATCGGCATTGGCCACGATGTATTTCGGACCGGCTTTTTGTTGCCGGCAAAGGCTCCATTTCAGGCCGGTGGGGAAAAAGGCCCCGCCCCGCCCGCTCAGCTTGGAGCGGTTGATCTCTTCGATGACGTTTTCCGGGCTCCTGCCGGGAAGTTTGGCCAAAGCGGCTCCCGGCAGGTAGTGCCGGAAAAAGATGGCCCTTTTGCCCTCAGGCACATAACGGATGTGCTCATCGATGGGGTCGCAGAGTTCTTCCACCGGCCGGCCCTTCTTCAGTTCGGTAATGATCTTCCGCACCTTCAGCGTATTGAGGTTGGTAAAAGGGTGGAAGTTGATCAGGGCGGCCGGCTCGCGGTCGCTCAGGCCAATGCAGGGCGTTTCGAACAGGCCGAATTGCCCGGTGGGGTCCACGGTGCCGAAGGTAGCTCCGGTCTCCCGCTCGAAGGCCTCTTTCACGCGCTCGTGGCCTTTCAGCTCCGAAATGATGCTGTTGTTGAGGTAAATGGTGTAGCGGCCGGCGGGCTTGCGGTGGAAGAAGGTGTAGAAGGAGATGACCCCTTCGAGTTCAACCTCCGAGATATCCAGCCGTTGGGCGCACTGCCTCATGTCTTCGTCGCGGATGTATCCGTGTTGATGTTGAATGTTCCAGAGGCAGTCGAGCAATTGGGTGCGAGCGCTTTGGAGATCAGGTGAGTTTGTTTGCATTGGCTCCGCATTTGGTTAAAGTGTGTCTGGGATAACCCGGTTCAATAATAGCCCAATTCCCCTCATGCTTATATGACATTCTTCAGCTTCAGGGATGATTATTCTCATCGGAAATGAAGGGCTGCTTTTGGAAACTTTTGTTGGCCCTTTTGCTGATAAAGTTGTTGGCTGGCCTTATCAATCAAAAGGCCAGCCAACAATGCCCTGAGCTTTATCAAGAGAGTTCCTTCCGGCATCAATCCCTCACCACCAACTTCACGCTCCTGATCAATGCTCCCCGGTGGTAGAGGCTGGCCATGTAAACGAAGTAAACACCTGTTGGCCAACGGCTTGTCTCGACTGCATAATCACTGCCCATAGGCACTTTATCTGCTCGAAAAACCAACTTTCCTGATCGGTCATAAATATGCAAACGGCCAGTGAAAAAAGAATCATCTAATAAAGTAACGGTATCCACCGCATAAACAAAGAGTTCTACAGGGGGCGGCTGTATCATCCAACCCTTCCCAAAACACATCTCCTTCATTCAGGTTGAAGTCATAAATGACGCCATCATCTGGAAGATATCTGAAGAGATTACCCTTATAATAAACTTTCCCTGCTTCTTCTCTTATCAATCCACCAAATTGAAACTCAGGGTCATCCCAACTGAAAGTAGAATCAGAAGAGTAAAAGATCATTTTCCAATTGATACCATCTATTATTGAGTCACCACCTAGGCGATAGTGTTCTGTAAAATAATTAAAATCAAAAAATTCCATCCCCACTGGTACTTTTACAGGGTGGCTTATTGACCACTCCGCGTCTGTCCTCAAAACAGGAAGAAAGTCCTGAGCAGCAGTATCCAGGAGCAAGAAAGCCATCAGAACGAGCAGCGCAGCTATTTTTTTCATAGCAGAGGGCTTTAATGTCGGTTCGCCATCTTGGCGAACTAACAGCAAGGTGCCGTTGAGACAGATCCAATATCTGAGGGCTTCGGAAAAGAAGCAAGGGGCAGACAGGGAACCATTGTCGGCTACATTGCCAATTTACCGCCATCCTGCCAGTCTCCAGTGACATTTTTCACTCTCCGGGATGATTAATCTCATCGGAATTGCAGCGCCGAATGTCAAATTTTATGCCGTCGCCTTAAACAAGAAAGGGAATAACACGATCATTCAATAAACATTCCCGAAGCCAGATCAGCGATTGTTTTTAAAAGAAAAAAATCATCGATATGATGTCCAAGGTCAAAAAAGCCGAGAAAGAGCAGGTAAAAAGTAATGTCAAATACCCAGGCGTCCGCGTGGCTATGGATGGCAACACCGCCGCCATTATGTGCGAGCGGGAATCCTCTGATGCTGCCGGCGCTTACCCGATCACTCCTTCCACCCAGATGGGAGAATACTGGGCCGAAGAGGCCGCCAAAGGCCACCTGAATATCTCAGGGCGGCCTTTGATATTTATAGAACCGGAAGGCGAACACGCCGC
Organism: uncultured Phaeodactylibacter sp.; assembly: GCA_964454855.1. GTDB lineage: Bacteria > Bacteroidota > Bacteroidia > Chitinophagales > Saprospiraceae > CAYVVK01. The sequence goes on from CAYVVK010000142.1 coordinate 6,859, forward strand.
CGCCGCCGTTACCGCCGGCCTGTCCATGACCGGCCTGCGGGCCGCCAACTTCTCCTCGGGCCAGGGTATCGCCTACATGCACGAGTCGCTTTACGCAGCAGTGGGCAAGCGCCTGACTTACGTACTTAACATTGGCGCCCGGGCCATGACCAAATCCACCCTGAACGTACACGCCGGCCACGACGATTACCACGCCGTGGACGACACCGGCTTCTTCCAGCTGTTCGCCAAAAAGGCGCAGCACGTGGCCGACCTCAACATCATCGCCCACCGGATCGCCGAGCTGGCGCTGAACCCGGGCATCGTGGCGCAGGACGGATTCCTGACCACCCACCTGATCGAATCGTTGTTGCTTCCCGAACGGGAGCTGATCGAAGAATACCTGGGCCGGCCCGACGACCTCATCGATACGCCGACCCCGGCACAGCGCATCATCTACGGCGATAAGCGCCGCCGCATACCCGAACTATGGGATGTCGATAACCCCGTAATGGCGGGCATCGTGCAGAACCAGGATTCCTACATGCAGAGCGTGGCCGCGCAACGCCCGTTCTTCTTCGACCACATCAAGGAACTGACGGAGCAGGCTTTCGAAGAGTTCTACAAACTCACCGGCCGCCGCTACGAGCGCGTTATGGCCTACCGCGCCGACGATGCCGACTACCTGATCGTCGGCCAGGGCTCGGTAGTGCCCAGTGCGGAAATCGTCGCCGATTACCTCCGTGAAACGCGGGGCATCAAGGTGGGTGTGGTGGACCTCGTCATGTTCCGCCCCTTCCCCGCCGACCTCATCAGCAAGATCCTCAAGGGTAAGAAAGGCGTAGTGGTGCTGGAACGCCTCGATCAGCCGCTGGCTGCCGACCTGCCCATGCTGCGGGAGATCCGGGCCACGCTCAACAAGAGCATTGAAAACAGCCTGAGCCCGAAAGAGCCGTCTTATCCCGAGCTGGCCACCTATTCCAAACCCTCGGATATGCCGGCCATCTTCTCCGGTTCCTTCGGTATGGGTAGCCGCGACCTGCAGCCGGAAGGTATTATCGGCGCCGTGGAGAACATGCTGCCCGACGGTAAGAAGAAAAAACAATTCTACCTCTCGATCGACTTCATCCGGGACGTGCCTTTTACCCCAAAACAGCGGGCCTATCAGGAAAGCATACAGGATGCCTATCCGAATATCAAGGAACTCGCCATTCGGGGTTCTGAAAACCCCAACCTCATGCCGGAGGGGGCCGTTACGGTCCGCTTCCACTCCATCGGTGGCTGGGGCGCCATCACCACGGGCAAGAACCTGGCGATGACCCTCTTCGACCTGCTGGGCTACGACATCAAGGCCAACCCGAAATACGGCTCTGAGAAAAAAGGACAGCCGACCACCTACTACCTGGCGGCGGCCCCCGAGCCGATCCGTATCAACTGCGAGTACTACTTCGTAGACGTAGTCCTTTCTCCCGACCCCAATGTGTTCAAACACACCAACGCACTGGCGGGCCTGAAGAAAGGCGGGGTGTTCATCATTCAAAGCGATAAGAAGAAGCCCGAAGAGGTATGGGGCGACATTCCCAAGCCCTACCAGAAGATCATCATCGACAACAATATCCGCATATTCTACATCGACGGATTCAACATCGCCCGCGAAGAGGCCACCGACCCTGAACTGCAACTGCGTATGCAGGGTATCGCCTTCCAGGGCGCTTTCTTCGCCGCTTCTCCTTTAATGGAAAAGGCCGGACTGACAGATGCCGAGCTGCTGAAGGCCATCGAAGACCAGCTACAGTATAAATTTGGCGGAAAAGGCCAGCGCGTAGTGGATGACAACATGCGTGTGGTGAAGCGCGGCTTCGACGAAGTGCACGAGATCAAGGAAAAAGTATTCGGCGCCGGCCACGAAGAAAAAGAGAACGGCCAGGCCCTGCTGCCGATCCCGGAAATGATGAAGGCCATTCCGAAGAGTAAGTCCAACGTCAGCGACATCCACCGCTTCTGGGAACAGACCGGTAATTTCTACCTGCGCGGACAGGGCAACGACAACATCACGGACCCCTTCATCGGGCTGAGTGTGATGCCCGCCGTATCCTCCCTCTTCAGAGACATGACCGGCATCCGCTTCGAGCATCCGGAATGGATTCCCAACAACTGTACGGCCTGCGCCAAGTGTTACACCATTTGCCCCGACACGGCCATCCCCGGCCTGGTCAGCGAATTGTCTGATGTGCTGGACACCGTAGTGAAGCGCGTCAAGAAGAACCACGAAAAAGTGGAATGCCTGCCTAAGGCGGTGCGGCAGATGGAAAGCAAGGTCCGCACCCTGCTGAAGGAGCCTCAGAACGGGGCTACCGTCAACCACCTCATCCAGGACGCCATCGATGAATACATCCAGGAGAACAACAACGGCAACGGCCTGGCGCAGGAAATGGAATGGTTCCGCGAAGAACTGGGCGACTTCAAGTTTGCGCTGACCCGCCCCTACTTCGACCTTCCGGAAAAAGACCAGCCCAACAGCGGCGGCCTGTTCAGCATTACCATCAACCCCACTACCTGTAAGGGCTGTATGGAATGTGTGGAAGTCTGCCCCGATGACGCCCTGCGGCCCATCACGCAGACTGAAGATTCCATCGCCACTCTGCGTCAGGACTGGGACTTCTGGCTCGACCTGCCGACTACCCCGCAGAAATATAACCGCATCGACGACCTGGAAGAAAAGATCGGCCCGCTCGAAACCATGCTGCTGAATAAGGATGCTTACCTGAAATTCGCCAGCGGTGACGGCGCCTGCCTGGGCTGCTCCGAAAAGACGGTCGTCCACCTCTTCGTCGCCACGGTAGAGTCCCTCATGCAGCCGCGCATCAAGAAGCACGTGGCCCATCTGACGGAACTCATTGACAAACTGGAAAAACACATTCAGCAGAAGCTGTTCAATGCCGTGAACGTCGGTGACTCCGACACCATGTCGAAGATCGTCTCCGAGATGAAGGACAGCGACCTTACCGTTTCCGGAATTGCCAGCAAGTTTGAATCCATGAAGGGCAGCGACCCGGTAGACCAGGAATGGCTGCGCGACATGACGCAACTGCTGGCCAAACTGAAGAACCTCAAGTGGAAATATACGGATGGCACCACCGGCAACGGGCGCACCAGCATGGGTATGCTCAACGCTACCGGCTGCACCTCCGTATGGGGCAGCACTTATCCGTTCAACCCCTACCCCTTCCCCTGGGCCAACCACCTGTTCCAGGACTCCACCTCCATGGCCATGGGCGTCTTTGAAGGCCACATGGCCAAAATGGCGGAAGGTTTCAAAACCATCCGCAAGGCGGAACTGGAACTGAAAGGCGAATATAAGCCCAGCGAACACGACGATTTCTTCACCTATTTCAACTGGCATCAGTTCACGGATGAAGAATGGCTGCTCTGCCCGCCGGTAGTCGCTTTGGGTGGTGACGGCGCCATGTACGACATCGGCTTCCAGAACCTCTCCCGCATGATGGCCTCCGGCAAGCCCATCAAGGTCATCGTAGTGGATACGCAGGTATACTCCAATACCGGCGGCCAGGCCTGTACCTCCGGCTTCATCGGCCAGATTTCGGATATGGCGCAGTACGGCAAGGTCTGGAAAGGCAAATCCGAGCCGCGCAAAGAGATCGGCCTGATCGCCATGGCGCACCGCAATACCTATGTGCTGCAAGGCACCATGGCCAACACCAGCCAGATGATAGAAGGCTTTATAGATGGCCTGATGACAAAACGGCCCGCCCTGTTCAACCTGTACACCACCTGCCAGCCCGAACACGGCGTAGGTGACGACCTGGGCGCCCATCAGGCAAAACTGGCGATGGAGTCCCGCGCGTATCCGATCTTCAAATACAATCCCGACAAGGGCGTCAAACCGGAAGAGGCTTTTGACCTCAGCGGCAACCCCGCTATGGATCAGTTGTGGCCCACTTACAAGCTGAAGTACCTGCAGAACGGCCGCGAGAGATCCATGGAATTGGCGATGACCTTCGCCGACTTTGCCCTCACGGAAGCCCGCTTCCGCAAGCACTTCCGCAAGGTGCCGCGCGATGCCTGGAACGAGAACATGGTTGTACTGGCCGACTTCCTCGAAATGAGCGAGGACGAGCGGGAAGGCAAATTCCCCTTCATCTGGGCGGTAGACCGCAAGCAACAGCTCAACCGGGTGATGGTCGCAAAGCCCATCGTGGAATCCTGCGAAGAACGGCGCGACTTCTGGATCATGCTGCGCGCCATAGCCGGCGTGAAAACCGAGAAAGTGGAAGAAGTGGATGTAGAAAGCAAGATTCGCGCCGAAGTAGTCGGTAAGATCGCTCAGGGCCTGATGAAGCTCGCGGGAGGCGATGGCAACGGCATCGTCGACCTGGCCATGGGCAATGAACCCCAGCAGGGGCAGGCACAGGCGAAGCAACAGGAAACAGCCGCAGCTCCCGCACCGGAGGCCGGCGGCAATTACCTGGCGCCCTGGCTGGAGACTGAAGATTGTACTTCCTGTGATGAGTGCATCAAGCTCAACTCCAACATATTCGCCTACAACGAAAATGGCAAGGCGTATATCAAGGACCCGAAGGGAGGGCCGTATCAGGATCTGGTGAAGGCTGCCGAGAAATGCACCGCCAGGGTCATACACCCGGGCCTGCCGGCAGACCGCTCCGGAGAGAATGAGAAGTGGATCAAGAGAGGTGAAAAATACAACTGATGAGGCTCTTCAATTTTAAAAAGAATCCCTTCAGGCACGGTGTCCACCCGCCGGAACATAAGGAGGAGACCAATGGCTTGCCC
>CAYVVK010000143.1:0-11620 GCA_964454855.1 uncultured Phaeodactylibacter sp.
ATCTGGGTATCTTTTCACGCAAATATAACAAATCAACGGATTTAATACACCACCCGTTTATGATAAAAAAAATTCTGCGTATTAAAGACGTAAAGGCCGGAAATTGTTCAGGAAATCGCCCTCATATTCCCTATATTCAGGCAACTTTTCCAAAACCATAAATTCAACAATCTATGAAACTCACTTACTACGGCCATTCCACTTTTGGTTTTACGCTCAAGGGAAAGCACATTCTGGTAGACCCCTTCATCACCCCTAATGAAAAGGCTAAAGACATCAATATCGACAATATTAAAGCCGACTATCTCCTCATCACCCACGGCCATCAGGACCATGTGGCGGATGCCGAGGCCATCGCCGAGAAGAATGGGGCGAAGGTGATCTCCAACTACGAGATCGTCAGCTGGTTTGGCAATAAGGGCATCGACGGGCACCCGCTCAATCACGGCGGCAAGGCAGAGTTTGAATTCGGCACCGTCAAATACGTACAGGCGGTACACTCCAGTGTGCTGCCGGACGGCACCTATGGGGGCAACCCCGGCGGCTTCGTCATCTGGAATGACGATATCTGCTTCTATATTGCCGGCGATACCGCGCTCACCATGGACATGAAGCTCATTCCCCTTACCTGCCCGGAGCTGGACTTCGCCATCCTGCCCATAGGAGATAACTTCACCATGGGCTATGAGGAAGCCGCCATCGCCTGCGACTATATCGAGTGTGACAAAGCCGTGGGGTGCCATTATGACACCTTCGGTTACATAGAAATTGACCATAAGGCAGCCCAAAAAGCTTTTGAAGCTAAAGGAAAAGAGTTAATTTTGCTGCCGATCGGGGAAAGCACGGACTTGTAAACTCAGCCTGCCTTTTGCTTCACCCTTTGGTGTTAAAAGACAGAATTAACGGGCCATCAAATTGAAGTGCATGCAGATGAAGCTCAATGAGAAAACGGCCAGCCATTTTGTTCCTTCACCATTAGTTTTTAAACACAAATATTGCCATGGGAAAAGTTGTAGCGATCGCTAATCAGAAAGGAGGGGTTGGAAAGACCACTACCGCCATCAACCTGGCGGCCAGCCTGGCCATCCTGGAAAAGAAAGTCCTGCTCATCGATGCGGACCCCCAGGCCAATGCCTCTTCCGGCATTGGGGTCATGCCCGACGAAGTGGAAACCACCATATACGACTGCCTGCTGGGCAACGAAGAGGCCATAGAATGTATCTATGAGACCGAAACGCCCAACCTGCATATCATCCCCTCCACCATCGACCTGGTAGGGGCAGAAATTGAGCTGGTCAGCATGATGCGGCGCGAATTCCTGCTCCGCGAAGTGGTCGAGCAGGTGAGGGACCAGTACGATTACATCTTCATCGACTGCCTGCCCTCCCTGGGGCTGATCACGGTGAATGCCCTTACCGCCGCCGACTCGGTGCTGGTGCCTGTACAGTGCGAGTTTTTTGCCCTGGAAGGCCTGTCCAAACTCCGGGAGACCATTGAACTGGTGCAGAAAAAACTAAACCCAACTCTAGAATTGGAAGGCATCCTGCTGTCTATGTACGACAGCCGCCTGCGCCTGGCCAATATCGTGGTGGAAGAGGTCAAAAAACTATTCGAAGGGGAAGTGATGGATACCATCATCCACCGCAACTCCAAGATCGGCGAGGCGCCCAACCTGCACATGCCGGTGGTGATGCTGAACGCCGGCAGCCGCGGCAGCATCAATTTCCTGAACCTGGCCAAGGAGTTCCTGAAAAACAACAACGACAGCATACAGAAGAAGGAAGGCGTTTCCGCCAATTAATCCAAATGTGAAGCAATGGCAAAGAGAATCAGCAAAAAGAACGTGAGCAAATCGGATCTACGGGAATCTCTGCGCAGCGTGAAAAAAAGCGGCCGCCTTTCTTATTTCAACATTACAGAAGAGGAGATAGAGGAGAACCCTGAAAAGGTCGTCAAAGAACTTTCCCACACGGTAGCCATGATACCGGTCAAACAGATCTCTCCCAATCCCGACCAGCCGCGCAATGACTTCGACCCCGAAGCCCTTCAAGAGCTGGCCGACTCGCTGAACACCTACGGCCTGATCCAACCGGTGACCGTACGGCGGCTCAGCCCCGATGAGTTTCAGCTCATCAGCGGCGAGCGGCGCTGGAAAGCCTCCCAACTGGCGGGCATGGAAGAAATTCCCGCCTATATCCGCCTCGCCAACGACCAGGAAATGATGGAGATGGCCCTGGTGGAAAACATCCAGCGGGAAAACCTCAACGCCATGGAGGTGGCCATCACTTACCAGCGGCTGATCGAAGAGTTCAGCCTGCGCCACGAAGACCTCGCCCGGCGCGTCGGCAAGAAAAGGGCCACCATCACCAACTTCCTCCGCCTGCTGGACCTCCCCCCAATAGTACAGGAAGTCGTCAAAGAGGGCGAGATATCCATGGGCCACGCCCGCGCCCTGGCCGGCCTGGAAGATTTTGGCACCCAGAAATACTTCCTCGACAAGACCCTGAAAGAAGGCCTTTCCGTACGCGCTCTGGAACGCCAGATCAGCGCCTACAAGAAGCCGAAACCCAAAAAGAGCAGCCCCTCCAGCCTGCCGGAAGAATACCGGCGGGTGGAGAAGTCTTTCCAGGAATTTTTCGGCTCCAAAAAACAGGTGACGGTCAAACTCAAAGAGAAAGGCAAGGGCCAGGTAGTCCTCTCCTTCAACTCCGTGGATGAGCTGAATGAGCTCTTGGATAGGTTGGATTGATGGTTTTAGGAGTTTTTGGCCCCTGTCCATGAAAACGCCCCCAATATGAACCATTCAATCAATCATTCCTTCATTCATTTTTACCCGCCGAAGCCTAAGCGCAGGCGGGCATTCAAAATTTAACAAAAGGTGAAAGCCGGACAATTTTGATACAAAACCTCTTCTTCCGTCGTTCTATGGGCATGAGAATCATTGCAGTCATATTACTGGGCCTGGCCTGCACCCCTCTGGCGCTTCAGGGCCAACAGGCCGACACTCTGGCCACGGAGGCAGAGGCGGAGGCCGTACCGGATACTGCTGAACATAAGGGGAACTGGTTTTCGCGTGATTATCCCAATCCTAAGAAGGCAGGCTTGTTATCTCTAATGATCCCCGGAGCGGGGCAGTTATATAACAAGCGCTGGTGGAAGTTACCCTTCGTGTACGGCGCCCTGACCGGCATGGCGCTCGTGGTCGACTTTAACCAGTCTAACTATCGCCGCCTGCGCGATGCGCTGGATCTCAAACGAATGGACCAGCCTCATGAGTTTTCCGGCACCACCCTCGATAATACCCGCACCCTGCGCTCCCTGCGCGACCAATACGACAAAAATACCCAGCTGGCCTATGTGGGCATGTTTCTGGTATATACCCTGCAGGCTATGGAGGCCTTCGTCGATGCCCACCTCAAAGGATTTGATGTGGATGACGACCTCGGCTTTCGGATCAAACCCCAGGCCGAACTCATTGCACCGCTCGGGCAGCCGGTTATTGGCATGGGAGTGAGCATCCCCCTCTATAAAAAACCGCTCGGGAAGCCAGCGAGGAATGTTTTGGGAAGATAAAAGGCTGAGGTTGAGGCTCAGGCTGAGATTGAGCGAGGGCTGTTGCATGGCTGTTTCTCAACCTCAACCTCAACCTCAACCTCATTGACCTTAAACCGCATCCATCAGCTTCAGCCGCAGCCGGCCCATGCGGTGCAGCAGGTTGCCTATCCAGAAGCCGAGCAGCGTCCATCCGATGACAGCCGGATAGAACACCATGCGCATGGTGTTGTCCAGGTCCTGAGAGCCGAAGGCAGAGTTGCCGCCGGCGCCGGGGTGCAGGCTGTCGGTCAGCCGCGGAATCACGTAGATCAGGGGGATGAGCGTAACAAAAGCAAAGATGTTGTAAACCGCTCCGACCCGGGCTTTTTTCTCCGGGTCTTCAAAAACGGCGCGCAGGATGAGATAGGCGAAGTAAATGAGCAATGCAATGGCGGTCATATTTTGCTTGACGTCCCCGCTCCAGTAGGCGCCCCAGGTATTCTTCGCCCAGATGGCCCCGGTTACCAGGCCCAGGATGCCGAACAGAATGCCCACCTTGGTGTAGGCTTGCGCCTTATTGTCATCTTCCAGATTGCCGTGGCGCAGGTAGCGAATGCTGTAAAAAACAGAGGCAATGAAGATGAAGAGCATCCCAAACCAGAGCGGCACGTGAAAATAGGTGTTGCGGATGGTCTCTGAGAGGATATTGCGGAAGGGAAAGGTCATGGTCCACCGTTCATTGAGGTTCTGGATGGGAGCATTCACCCAGGCTTTCCGGCCCATCTCCGGGTCGATGGAATCCTGGGTCACGAAAACGGCGCTGGGCAACACCGAAGTCCCTTCCCTATCACTATCGACGACCAGGGTAAGGTCCTGAACCTTCCTGCCTACGGGCAGGTATTCGGGAATTTCGAAACGGGCATTTAGCCGCCGGTCGTTCTTTACTTCAATTGAACGGGCAGCCAGAGCGCGTTCTTCGTCGAGTTTCAGCCAGGCGCGGATCTGCTCGCCCTCCGTATAACGGGAATTATACCCCGTTACTTCCAGTTCCAGGGCTTCACCCGTGCGGACACTGGAGGGAGCTACCCGCTCGATGCCAGGCGTAAGCGGCACGAGCATCCCTGCGAGGAATACGTAGATCAGAAGTAAGGCTCCCAGGGCTTTCCACCAATTCTTTCGAAACATATACAGATTATCTTTTTCGAAAATTAACAAATTAAGGCAGTTCCCTATTGTCGTTTCCCTGTCATCTTTTTCGCTCAGTCTCTCCACAGGAAAGGGAAAAGGACAAGGGCGACGGCCAGGAGCAGCAGGTCAATAGCGACCAGGATGAGGATGTCTTTCTGCACGCCGGTATCCTGGATCAGCCGCAGGGCATTGGCCGAGAGCTTGATCAGGGTCAGTATGATGGGGATGATCAGGGGGAAACTCAGAATGGCCATCAGGGTAGCATTGCTGCCTGCTTTGGAGGAGATGGCGGAGATGAAGGTCAGCGTGATCGAGAAGCCTACACTGCCCAGCAGCAGAGCGGTGAAGAATTGCCAGGTATCCTTAACCGGGTTGCCGGCCACAAAGCTGAAGCCCAGCCAGGTCAGCAGGCTGAGCGCCAGCAGCAGCAGGATATTGTACAAGACCTTGGAAAGGATGATGGCAATCGGGTTGGCCAGGCTGTAGTAGTACAGCTGGCGGGCACTGTTCTCCTGCACGAAGCTCTTGGCCACTGCATTTACGGAGGCGAACAGGATGATGATCCAGAACAGCGCGTTCCAGGCATCGGGCTGCACTTTTCGAAAAGCGGTATAGACGATAAAAATGGTGGAAAAAACGTAAAGCAGAATGCCACTGATGGCATAACTGCTGCGCAATTCCAGGCGGGTGTCCTTGGCCAGTAAAGATCCGATCTGATTAATTATTCCCATCGCCGGCAAAAATACTACTTTGAAAACAAATGGCCTATTGGTATGGGCCGTAGATTTGTTTCAAAATAATCTGGCGCCTGTCGGCCGTTGGCAATTTAGCCCAATTTAATTATCTTTTCGCTCCGACGGAAATAAGCGTTCATCCCAAAAATCTATCCCAAACGAAATGCAGCGTATCGTCTTTCTGTGGCCTTTAATATGTTTGCTGGTTTTCCCATCTCTGGTGATGGCAGCCGCCCCCGATTACCATCAGGTGCCGGCCCTGCCGGGCGATGGCATTTACTCCCTGCTGCGGCGCTATGGGCTGGACCAGCACTCCTGCAATTTCGACCAGTTCTACGAGCTGAACAGCCTGAAAAAAGGCGCGCATCTGATCGTCGGCCGCAAATACTTCCTTCCGATATTGATCTACCCCTTTAACGGCAAGACCATACGCTCGAGCATCGGCATCGACGACTGGAATACGGCAGTACGCATACAGGAATACAATGAGCTTATGCTGGAACGCCGGCTGCGCGAGGAATCGTTCAAAAAAGACCGGGTGCTGTGGGTGCCCTATCACGAGCTGAACTGCTCCGGGCCCGACCTCAATATCCCCTCTCCTATTGAGGATTCTCCGGAAGAGGAACGCCCGGCCACTTCCACCGCTGCCGGAAACCGCCGTTTCCCCATATTCGGATCGAAGTATGCCTATACGCCGCTGGCCAGCACCAAGCTGCGGGGCAAGGTCTTTTACATCGTCAGCGGCCATGGCGGGCCGGACCCCGGGGCCATGGGCAAGCGCGGCAATTACACCCTTTGCGAAGACGAGTATGCCTATGATGTGGCGCTGCGCCTGTGCCGCAACCTCATCGCGCATGGCGCCACGGCCTATATGATCACCAGGGATGAGAACGACGGCATCCGGGAGGGGAAATTCCTGGATTGCGATACCGATGAAGTGGTTTGGGGCGGCCTCAAAATGCTGCGCCAGCAGAAGCCGCGCCTCTTTCAGCGCTCGGATGTGATCAACGAGCTATACGAACGCAATAAGCTGGCGGGCGTAGCCGATCAGACGGCCATCGTGATACATGTCGATTCGAGGAGCAAAGGTGAACGGACAGATGTCTTCTTTTACCACCACTCCAGCAGCCCGGAGAGCCGATCGATCGCCTTCGGCCTGTTGAAGGCCCTGCGGCGCAAGTATAAGAAATACCGCAGGACGGGCGAATATCACGGTACCGTTTCTGCCCGCGACCTGCATATGTTACGGGAAACGAAGGCCAAGACGGTTTACATCGAACTGGCTAATATTCGCAATACCTACGACCAGCAGCGCATCATCCTCGAGAATAACCGCCAGTTGCTGGCCGACTGGCTGCTGGAAGGCCTAATGGACTGAGGAAAGTTCGGGCATACTGGGGTGGTAGGTATCGAGCGCCTCGTAGGCCACCTGATGGATGCGCTCCCGCACCCGGTTCTGAAACAGTTTCTTGTTGTTGCTGTCCGGATAAATACGGTTGGAGAGAAAAATATACAACAGGCCGGTATCCGGGTCGGCCCAGGCGCAGGTGCCGGTAAAGCCGGTATGGCCGAAAAGCTGCTCGCCGGCCTGCTTCGGGAATTTATTTTCGTCGATATCCTCTTCCCTGGGCTTGTCGAATCCCAGGCCTCGGTGGTTGCCGTGGCGGGCACTCGTAAAGTAGCGCACGGTCTCCGGCTGAAAATACGGTGCCCCTCCGTACTGCCCTTCATTCAGTAACAGCTGGAAGATCACAGCCAGCTCTTCTGCCGTAGAGAACAGGCCGGCATGGCCAGCCACTCCACCCAGCAAGGCTGCCGTTTCATCGTGTACATATCCATGCACCAGCTGGTGGCGCCAGCGGCGGTCATTCTGGGTGGGCGCTATCTGGCTTTGCTCAAAACGGCTTATGGGCCGGAATAGGGTGTGCTGCAAGCCCAACGGACGGTAGAAGTGCTGCTCCGCATAGGCATCCAGGGGCATTTCAGTTTCCTGTTCCAGCAATTGCTGCAGCAGTATGAAGTTGACATCACTGTAGCGAAAACGCCGGTTACGGACGCGCAACTTGTGGATATCCAGCCAGATCTTATCGAAATGGGGACGGCTGAAATAGAAGTTCTTTGCCACCTCGATCGGGAAAGTATCAGAAGGCAGGCTACAGAAGTAGCGGCTGCAATCGTTATTATTCATATCCCGATACAACAGGTAGGGCAAGACCGGCATATGAGGCTGAAGGCCGGAGCGATGCGCCATGAGCTTTTCTACAGTGAGGTTGCGAAGGCGAGAGTTCCGGCTCATGGGCATCAGGTTTCTCAGGCGGGTATCGAGTTCCAGCCTTCCTTCTTCGTACAGCTTCATGGCACTCAAGGTAGTGGCGGCTACCTTGGTCAGAGAAGCGAGGTCGTAGAGGGTCGTGTGGCGTACCGCCTGGGCACTGTCGTAGGTGTGATTGCCGAACACCTTGTTGTACACGACGGTGCCATTTTTGGCCAACAGGACCTGACAGCCCGGAAAGCTTTTTTCGTCTATGGCGCTCCTCACTATGGCGTCTATGCCCACGAGTTTCTCCGGCGACAGGCCCTGCTGTTGGGGAAGCCCGTAGCGCATCCGTATCTGAGGCAGAGCCATGCCCTTCCCTCTCCTGAAATATGCGTTGAAGGAATAGGGCAGTTTTCCGGCTGCAGGAACACCTCCAAACAGCAACTGTGGGGCCAGCGCCTGAATATCCGGCTCAGCGGAGAAGGCCTGAACAACCACAAGGCTGGTATCCAGTAAGTATAAGTTGCCGGGCTGCCCCAGGTTGGCCAGGACAAGTGGCAGTTGGCGCGCCAGGCTTTTCAGTTCTGCCGCCTGCAGGCTATCCAGAGCGAAATCGTGCAGAGCCAGCACGGCCACCTCCCCGGAACTATACTGCCGCCATTCCTTTTTTGCGTCTTCCCAGTTCTCTGCCGTACGGCTTAGGAAGGGCGCATACTTGCCGAAGGCCTCATCAAACTCCTTCCCATTCTCACCGAGGTGAATAAGGCGAAAGCTCCTGCTTTCCAGTTGGCGGAAGGGCAGCAGGCTGTCGGGATTGGCCGCTACCACCAGAGACTCTTCGAGTATTCGCCGTTGCCAGTAATGCCAGCGCTGGTCACTGAAATAGCTGGATATGGAGGAGTCGGGTATCTCGGGGGCGTTTTCTTCAGCAGGCTGGCTATTTAAAGAAGCGGGTAGCGTGCGCAGGGTATGGCTTTCCTTCTTCCGGGAATCAGGAAGCTGCCCCACCCATTGCTTTGCCAGTAAAATGCGCCTTAGCTTTTCGTGAAGGCTCTGTTCGGAAAGTTCTCCCGTGCGGTAGGCGGCCTTGAGATAGTTCAGCACAAATTCCGGGTTTCCGGGGGTGATGATCAGGTCAACTCCCGAATCCAGAATTTCATCGACCTGATTTTTGTGTTCCAGCCTTGCGGCCAGCAGGCCATCAAATTTTAAAGTGCCCCGGAAGAAAGTTTCTATTGCCTTCGGGGGAAGCACCATATCCTCGAATAGCGAGGCATGCAGATGAAAGCCCGCCAGGCCGGCGTTTATCAGGTGCTTGTAAGCCCCCAGCAGGCTATCCCGGGCGGCGTTGTTTTCAGGAGCCAGCACCTGTACGGCGGCAAAGGCATCTCCCATGCTGAGTATCCGCGCCTCGTTCAGCAGCGTGATCTGCTCCACGGCACGGCGGGTATCCAGCTCGTAATTGAACTGTTCCCACGGAGCCAGCACCGGGGCCGGCAGGTAATTGAGATTCAATTGCCTGGCCTGCTCCAGCAGGCTTCGGAATATTTGCGCTTTCAGGCTGTCTGAAGGCAGGGCGTTAATGGCATCCAGCGACGGCATCTTTATGGCGTCAGAAAACTGATTGTGAAGCAGCATGCCGGAAGGAGCGGCCATCAGCAGAGGGAACGGCGCAGCCTGCTGCAGGCTGTCGCGCAGCCTTAAGAACTGCCGCACGGCCAGCCCGCTGAGTTGCAGCCCTCCTACTGCTCCTTTCTGCACCCACGGGTACACCCCAGGCTCCGGCTCTGAGTCCCGGGCCAGCAGTATCAATTGGCCCAACTTTTCGTCCAGTTTCATATTCCGGATGGTATGCTCCACCTCTGCCCGGTTTCCCTGCAGGTAAGGCGCCAGGCCCGGCAGCTTCGGAGGCGCAGGCTGCCGTTCCGGAAAGCAGGCCAGGGCCATGAGGGCCAGCAGGCAAAATATGGAACATACTCTGAGCATAGACTGCGGTATTTTATCGTTACGGATGTCTGAACAAGCTGCATACAGCAGGAAGCATGCGAAGGGGAAATGCCGGTGGGTGAAGGGATACCTTTACTGTTTTACTGGCGGAGGATGGATTTTGTTTCCCCACGGAAGGAGAATTTAACAGGCCTACTCTTCCTCCTCTGATTTTCTGGCCCGGTAGAAATAAGAGATATTATTTTCTACATCATCGTAAGTGTATACCTCTTCTTCTTTATGGCGCATCAGAAAGCTCAACATGGCAAAGTCTCCGGCACAGGCTCCTGTATGCATTAATAGAACGCCTAAAAGAAGCCATTGGTAGTTAAGAGAAACATAAAAAATGCCGAGAACAGCTAAAAAATTGATAAGAATAAAGGGCGCCAGGGCCACGATGGTAAAATCCCGGCTGCCGGCCACAAAATGGTCGGCCATGGCATAGAAAATAAACTTGCGGATATCGCTTCCGTATTTGACTTTGGGGGCGCCAAGCAGTTTGTAGGCCAGCCCATGGATGCCCTCATGGACCGGTATCAGCAGGGTGAGGGTAATCGCGAAACCCAGAATACTGTATAGGATGATATTGCCGGTAGAGGCAATACCCTTTGAGGCTTGCCAGGCGCCAAGAACGATCATCAGGGCAAGGAGAAGAATATTAAGAAGGATATATCCCTGGATCAACCACGCTTTTTTACCAAACTCGCGTTGGACAAAGGGCAGGATATCCTTGTGTTCCAGGCTTATCCAGCGCTCGAAATTTGGGTTTTGTTTCAGTTCTTCTACAGTCATGCCGGATTTCGCTTTACTCTTCTTCTTCAGAAGCCGGGAATTGTTCCATGCGGATGACCTGGCTGGCCATTCTTTTGGCCTCCAGGCCAGGATTGCGCCACCAATCGGCCGACCAGGCGGGAATGGCATGATAGCCCGTTGCCTCCAGTGTGCTGGCCTGGCTGTACTCCCATCTATAGTCCGTCGCCGGGCTCTGGGCCAGGAAGCCGTCCGGCGCTACGAAAAGCGGGGGCTGCCATTGGTTGGCGGCCTCGATACGCAAAGAAGCGGGTTGTTCCCCGAATTGCACGCGGCCGGGATCGAGATAGGGTTTCAGCCGCCGGCTCACTTCTTCCAGAAAGGCCGAGGGCTGCGGAAAAGGCGACTCAAGCCGCGTCCAGGAAGGCAGCTTTTCCGCGATGGCCTTCGCCGCTGCCGGCCCCTCTTCGCTTGCCGAACGGATATACAGGAAGTAGGCGGCCAGAAGGGCCTGTGCCGGAGAATCACCGGCTTCCAGCCACTGCTCCAGCACTTCCGGCGGGATGGAATTGGCCAGCATTACCTTTTTGTGGGCCCGGCTCATCAGGGCCATTACGGCCTGTGGCTCTTGCGGCCCTTCCAGCCGGTGCAAATGGCCGGTAAGTATTCCCCGCAGGCCGATCATGCCAAAGGTTCCAGAAATGATGAGAATGTCGAACCGTTGGCCCGCCAGTTCGCTGAGGTGCAGGACCGCCAGGCCATTGCGTTCCAGTTGCTGGATGGTTTCCACTCCCGGCGAGCGCCGCTGCTTGATGTGCAGCAAATAGGACGCGATGAGGTCGCGCTGCCCTTTCGTCAAGCAGGCAATGCCGACGGAGGGATATGTGCGCTGGGGCGTCTTTTCGATCTGGTTGAGCAGGCCGATGATGTGCAGAGCTTCTTCTTCATTGGTTTCCGCCTGTTCATCATAGCGGCCGTCCAGCTGTTCGTAGTAAAACTGGCCGCGCCCTTCCTCTCTGGATAAGGGTTGTACCTGGCAGTTCTCATATTGCAACAGGTTTCCCGGATAATGGCGGTAATTGCTGTAAAGGCTGGCGCGGGCGGCGCCCAGCTTTTCCAGATGAGCCAGCGCCGGCGGCAGGCTTGCCTGCTCCTCGATCGGCCCCTGGCT
>CAYVVK010000144.1:0-8434 GCA_964454855.1 uncultured Phaeodactylibacter sp.
CACCATCAAACAGGCGGACGCCAACCTGCTGGCCTACCCCATGAATATCGTCAAGGACGAAAAGCGCATCCGCAAAGACCTGGAATACTACGAGCCCCGCCTGGCGGAAGACGGCCCGGCCATGGCGCACTCCGCCCTGGGTGTACTCTACGCCCGCCTGGGAGAGGGGGAAAAGGCCTATGAGCTGTTCAGGCGTAGCTACAAACCCAATGAGGTGCCTCCCTTCGGCGTGCTGGCGGAAACGGCGGGCGGCACCAACCCGTATTTTGCGACCGGCGCAGGGGGTACGCTACAGGTGGTGCTCTTTGGCCTTGGGGGGCTGCATATCACCGATGAGGGTATTGTACAGAAGAGCGCGGTTTTGCCGGAGGCCTGGAAGGGGCTGGAGGTTACTGGTGTTGGGAAAGAAAGGGAGCAGTTTAAGGTAAAAGGTAAAATGCGAAAGTAAAAGGTAAAAGGGGGGATGCGTATGGCTGCTTCGAAAGGTGGGCTTCCAGGCCTCAGGCAGCCTCCTTCTGCAGGCGTTCCATCAATTCCCGCCAGGCTTCCCGAAGTTCTTCGGCGATCTGCTCCGGGGGGTTGCCGCTCAGGCCGAAGGCTACCATTTTTTCGGCCTGCCGGAAAAGGCTCTCGCTGGGATCGGGAAGATTTAATATCAGGCTGGCAGCACTACGGAACAAGACGGAGCGCGTAGGTTCCTGCTGGTATTCTGTGACCAGCAGCATAGCAGCCGCCTTTTCATATTCGAATGCTTCCAGGTATTTCGATTGAGCCACTTCTGTTTCTCCTTTTTGTTTGGCATAAAATGCCTCATTGGCTAGAGCCATGGCCTTATCATGTAATTCGTTTATGGCAATACCTGAATCTTTCATCTTCTGATAATTTTTATTGTCGGCTGGCTAAATTCAACGACTACAACGAAAGCCGGAATATTAAAATGATCGCTCCTCCCTGTTTGTTGTATTTTTTCTCTCATCCGTTTATTCACTTTGCCAGTTGTCCCCGACAAGATCCCTGACACCTCTAATCGAGCCATATCTTGTACTATGAGGCCGTCAAAGCTTCCCAACCAGTAATCAAATCCTGTCCTTTTCTGCGATTGCCTCATTACTTTCAAGCCGGTAATTTTTTCAATGGCCAGCATAGCCAAGCAGTAAGCTCCACTTTCTACAGTGTAGGCCATATCAGCCCTGGAAGCTCTCATCAGGGGAGTAACTTTTTGCCAATGCAAAGAAAATTGGGTTTCAAAGTCTCCATACACATCAAGTAAAATACCTTGCTGGTGCTTATGATAATCCAAACAAACGGCCGCCGCTTCAGCGAAGTCTGCACATCTTACTACAGATAGCTTACTTACCTCGTAAAGGCTTCGAACATCAATTTCTTCAACAGGCATTAGCCATTGAGCGTTAGTGAATATTTGAAATTTAGGGCTTTATGCTAAAAAAAACAAGAAGCTAGATCGAATTGTATTGTCAGCCTCCCTTCACAGATCAACCTACACAGCCATTCCCAGATAGAAAACCAGGTTCAAGGTGAAACTTAACGATGTCCCTCGCCACCAGCTTGTAGAACGGGGTGTAACGTCCGTTTTCGTTGGTAAAGTAATCACATCTCCTCTCTCACTACACAAGGATTCCCAAAGGCAAACACATCATCCGGAATATCTTTCGTCGCCACAATGTAATTCAGGGTCTCTGGAATTGTAAAAGCCTCCATTGAGCATTTTTTCTTTTTCTGTCATGGCTTTTTTGGCTTCTTAAAGGATAAAAGTAATAATGTTTCTTGGTGGCTGAAGAGTCAGCGGGCCGGTAAGAACGCGGCACGAGTGGCCAAACTTTGTGAACCTTTGTGCTTTTGTGGCTTTGTGGCTATATAATCAGAGGCCGGGGCGATCCCGCCTACGCTCCCCTTGCTTAGGCTTTGACTTGAGATGAAGGCTACGGCGGGCAGGCCGGGAGGATCGCGGCACGAGGGGCAAAAAAGAAAAGCAGCCCCAAAAACCCGGGACTGCTTTTTCCAACTTCAAAACCAAAAATTGTGATCTGTATAAAGTTGCGGATAAGGTATCCGCAAGCTGCTGCCTGGCTTATTTAGGCAAAACTACAGCGTCAATGGTATGGATGACGCCATTGGATTGCATGACATCGTAGGTGACGATGTTGGCGATGTTGCCGTTCTCGTCCTTCAGTACGACGTTCTTCGGGCCGTTCAGCATGGCGGTCAGTTCGTCGCCACTTACAGTAGTCAGAGTGATGCTGCCGTCTTTGCTTTTCATCAGGGCTTTGGCGATGTCGTTGGCTGTGTAGCTGCCGGAGAGTACGTGGTAGGCCAGTACCTTCTGCAGGCTTTCTTTGTTTTCCGGCTGCAGCAGGGTTTCGACGGTGCCTTCCGGCAGGTCCTCAAAGGCGTTGTTCACCGGAGCGAAGACCGTGAAAGGGCCTTCGGAAGCGAGCGTCTCCACCAGGCCGGCAGCTTTGACGGCAGCGACGAGGGTGGTGTGGTCTTTGGAATTCACCGCATTTTCCACGATATTTTTCGTGGGGTACATGTCGGCGGCGCCGACCATCACGGCGTTTTTCTCCGCCATATGGCTTTGGGCCATGGCAAAGGTGCTTAGAAAGAGCGCGATAGCGAGAAATGTGATCTTGATCTTCATAAATAATTAAGTAGGTGGACAGAACAATATAACAATTCAACAATGTAACAATCTGCCCGGAACGCCTGAAAATAAAGCGTTTCAGGCTCTGCTTTCGAAGCAGTATAAGTAAACTAAATCTGTCCGACTACTTAATTTGATTTACCAGACACACGAAGCGTATGGAGGTTTGGATCACGGGAGAGGAAAAAAATTTATTTTGCCATTTGTAGTTTGCGGTTCGCTATTTGCCATTCGCGGTTCGCCCGGTGCGGGCCCGTAGCGGCTTTTCGCTGACTCATCGCATCCTCTACCCGCCTATTACCGTATAAAAGCGGTGAAACCCGCTCGTTATCCCAAAATGGCCCCATGGATTTACCGTTTAATCCCCGAAAGGGTGTTACATTTGAAAGAGCAGTACGTTAGGATCATATGTTTTACACACCGGAAGAGATCAAAGGCTACGAGGAACGGCTACAGCTGTTGATACGCAAGCTCAACTTCATGAAGGAAGAGCGAGCCACTGCCGTGGATGCCAACGCCAAGTTCAGCATAGACGAGGAGATCGCCCAGCTCGAGAAGCAGATCCGCGAGGCCAAGGGCGTTCTGGCGAATGCCCACAACACAGGCGCCCCGGTAGCGGAGGGCGAATCACAGCTCTACGGCCTGGCCAGAGCCCTGAATATCGAGGAGGAAGAAGAGATCGGCCTGCTGCATCTGGTGAATGTCGACCGCAAGGAGATGCGGCACCGCTTCTGGGATGCTTTCGATAAAAAAGACGAGGAGGAAGTAGACTTTCAGTTTTACTTCATCAGCGCCTGCCCCACGCAGATGCCGCCCAGCTTTGCCGAACGCATGGCCTACGAACTGCTGGTGGAAGAACTGGACGGCAATGCCGATGCCCTGCACATCCTTACCCACGAGGATACCGGGCGGCTTCGCATTCAGGACCTGCCCAAGGGGCGTAATGCCCGCAAGAGCAAACAGCGCTTCAAGGAATACGTACAGGAACGCTTCCGCTTTGCCGACACACAGTCCTTCGACGCTTTTATTCAAACCGGCGTGCCCAACCTTCCCTACGATTACGTCGCCGTCGTCTTCGAGATCCACGAGCGCATGTGGGAGGATTTCATCCCCGAATATCTGCAGTGGATGATCGATACCTTCCGCTGCCCGCACCAGGATGTACCTACTTTCCTCTTTTTTTTCGTAGTATACCTCGAAGGGCAGCACCGCGGCAAGCTCTCGGCCGGCCAGCAGGCCATCCTCTCGGCACTGGAAGAGGTCTCCACCCGCAATGAAACCACCCTGCTCACCCCCCTGCTGCCTGTGGAGGAGGCCGACCTGCGCGCCTGGCTGATGGACCTGGGCGAGCGCAACCCCAATAAAGTGCAGGAGGTGATCGATGCCCTGGCCGCCGGCCTGCGCGAAGAGGACCAGGCGCTCTACCAAAAGGAAAAGCGCTTCAACATGAAGGATATCGAAGAGTTGCAGGCCATTGTTTACAGGATTGCTAATGAGTGAGTTGAGGATTTGGCCTTAGGAATTGGGGATCAGGATTTGGGGATTGGAAACACCGCAGCCAGGGGCAGAACCAAATCAAAAATCAAGACTCAAGATTCCAGCGCCTCCAAAGCGCAACACCATAAAAACCGGACCAACATGACTTTCCACCTGTACGGAGAAGGCGACAAACAACGAGAACTGCCCGCCATACCCCTAAATGAACGCCTCAACGACCCACGCCTGTACCTGCCCTCCCGCGGGCTGGCCAGCGCGGTGAACGTGGCCCTCAACCTGAGCATTCCACTGCTGCTGACCGGAGAGCCGGGCACGGGAAAGACCCAGCTGGCGCATCACGTGGCCCACTATTTCAAGCTGGGAAAGGTGCTGGTATTCAACGCCCAGACCACCTCTTCCGCCAAGGACCTCTTCTACCGCTACGACGCCCTCGGCCATTTCCAGTACAGCCAGACCCAGACGGAGGCACTTACCACTGAGCAGGTTGAGCAGAATTACATCCGCTACCAGGCGCTGGGCGAGGCCATCCGTACCAAGCAGCGGCGGGTGGTGCTTATCGACGAGATCGACAAGGCCCCGCGCGACCTGCCCAATGATGTGCTCGCCGCCCTGGAAGGCCTGCGCTTCGACGTGCCGGAAGTGGGAAAAGCCTACGAGACAGAAGGCGGCCTTCGCCCCATCATCATCATGACCTCCAATTCGGAAAAGAACTTGCCGGAAGCCTTCCTGCGCCGCGTAGTGTACTACCACATCGAATTTCCCACTGCCGCAGAATTGCTGCGCATCCTCCAGCAAAAACTGGCCGGCTACGAAGGCAAAGAAGGAGAACAGCGCCTTAACGATATCATCACCCACTTCGAAATGATCCGCCAGCGCGACCGCGTAAAGCTCAAAAAAGACCCCGCCACTGCGGAGCTGATACAATGGGCCGCCCTGCTGAACAAGCTGGGATTCGATACCTCAAAACTGAACAAGTTGGAAAGCCTGAATGACAAGGAACGCGAACAGTTACAGCTGTCGTACTCCGTACTGGCCAAGAACAAGGACGACCTCAAGGCCCTCCAACAACTGGCATCCCGCTAAAGCATGCAGCAACCTTCCTTCAAATACCACCTCCTCGCTGATTTCCTGAGCACGCTTCAGGCGGAAGGCTATGCTATGGGCACCGGCCTGCACCTGCAGGTGGAGGAACTGCTGCGCCGCCTGCCGGAAGATACGCCCCCCGAAGAGTTGCCTTACCTGCTGGCGCCCCTTTTTGCCCAAAACCCTCAGGAGCAGGAACAGGTACATGCCTATTTCCGGCAGAGCCTGCGCCGTACAGAGGCTTTTTTTGAAGAAATAAAAGAGCCGGAAGAGCCGGAGGAGGGAAAAGTGCAGGAGCGCCGATGGCGGCGCCTCATCATCGGCCTGGCCCTCGCCCTGCTGATCCCTCCCCTGCTGGTGCTCATTTGGTGGATAAGCGCTCCCGAGCGGCAGCAGATAGAACGCCCCTTCACCATTCAGGGAGGAGAGCAGTTGGAGATCTGCCTCAGCGACACCCTGGAACTCGAAAACTGGGGCCCCATAGATTCCGCCCGCCTGATCCACCAGGGATCTCCTCAACTGGGCAGCGTGCGCCTCAACGAGCCGGAATGTTTGTCTTACCTCGCTCAGGACAGCCTGAGCGGCACAGATTCCATAGTGGTGGAACTCAGCCTGGCCAAAGGCTCCAAAGCCTTTGCCATCTATAAGCCCCACGTGCGGCAGGCCGGTGAAGACGTGATCGCCGAAAAGCCGGAGGAGGAAAAACCGAAAAAGCAGGAGCCACCCATTCCGGTGGATAAAGAAGAGGCTACCTCTTTTATCTTCGAACCCCTGCCCTACCCCTACCCGCACGACCTGCTGGCCTTCGCCATTCAGCCGCCCACAAAAGCCTGGATATTCCTGGCCAATAATTTCTGGTGGCTGAAATGGATCGGGCTGCTGATATTTACCGCCCTGCTGTTGGCCATCCTCTTTTACCGCGCCCACCGCCGCCGTAAGCTGGTGGCGGAAATGAAGGGCAGCGACAAGCCCCCCTACGCCTGGAACATCCGCATCGAAGGGGCAGAAAACATCCGGCTGGGAGATCAGTTTCCCTTTATCCTTAACCGCATGCGGCAGCGCACCGGCAGTGAAGCCTTCCAACTGGACGTACCGCGCACCATCCACGCCACCATTCAGCGCGCGGGCATGGCAGACTTCCAGTACCGGCAACAGACCCGCCCCCCGGAATACCTGCTGCTGATCGACCGGCAGAGCAGCAAGAACCACCGGGCGCGCCTGTTCGATCACCTCTACCGCTCATTTAAGGCCAACGAGGTGCTGGCGGAACGTTTCTTCTTCGACGGCGACCCGCGCATCTGCTACAACAGCGCTTTTCCAGAGGGCATCCCCCTGCAAAGCCTGCAGCAACGCTACGGCCAGGCCCGCCTGATGCTGCTCAGCAACGGCAATGCCCTGCTCGATAAGTTCAGCGGCAAACTGGTGCGTTGGCACGGCCTCTTCCTGCCCTGGAAAACCCGCACCCTTTTTACCCCCCGGCCGCCGGCACAATGGGGAAAGCGGGAACGCCAGCTGGGCAGCGCCTTCTCCGTACTGCCCGCCAGCATGCAGAGCCTGAATTTCTGGCTGGAGGAACTCGAAGCAGAAGAAGATGCCCAGTTTGACGCCTGGCCCAATCACGTCAATGACGCCTGGCAGCAACCCATCCGTATCAACGGCCCGCTGCTGCCGGCTCTTAAAGAATACTACGCTGAACCTCTGCTGAAGTGGATCGCCGCCTGCGCCGTCTACCCCAGCTTGCACTGGGAACTGACGCTATTCCTGGGGCAGCGGCTGTCGGAATGGCAGGATCATCTTCCAACCGCGGAAAACATACTGCAACTCAGCCGCCTGCCCTGGTTCGTGGAAGGAAAGATACCGGCGCCCAGCCGCCTGGCGCTGGTAGAATGGCTGGAGGCCGAGCACCCTGCCCTGCTACGGGAAGTCAGGCAAAGCCTGGCCGAAGTGCTTCAGCACAACCCGCCGCCCGCCGATTCTTCCGCCTTTGAAGACTACCGCATGAACCTGGCGCTCAATGAATGGCTGGTGGCTGAAAATGCGCAGCAAAAGCAAAAGCTGGGCCAGGAGATCCACCAACTGATGGAAGCCGGCAATGAGGTCGATGCGCCCATCATCAAAGAGCTCAAGCGTGACCGCAACGCCCTGGACTTCGTCCTGCCCCACAGCTGGAAAGAACGCCTCTACAAACAGGGGCTGCCCGGCCTGGGCTGGCGTGGCGAGTGGGGCGATGTACTACGCTGGGCCCTGCCCCTCTGGCTGCCGGCCCTGCTGATCGCCGCCTGGCCGTGGAACCTGCCGCTGGCCGACTGTGATGGCGCTCTGTTAAATTATACTCAGGATGGCGAAACTGACCTGCTTTGCCTGGATGAAACCCATAAGCTGTTCATCACCTTTGAGCAGGCTACCCGGGAACAGGTGAAAGAGGCCAGCCTGGCCCAGGCCACGGCATTCTCTACAAGCCTGGAGGGCATGCTGCGCGGGGAATATCAGGGCAGCATCAGCATGCCGGCCCGCGTAGCCCGCCGGGAAAACCAGTGGAATTGGCTGAAGCCGGCAAACAGCAGGGATCAGCAGATAGTAGAACTGGAAAACAGCCGCCTCGAAGCCAGCCGCGGTGAAATACGCTTTAGCATTAACGGCCTCATTCCCGGGCAGGACACCCTGCTGCCGCAGTTCCGCAGCAATATGGCCATCGCCTATTACAACCGCGGCATCGCGCTATACTACGAAAAGGCGGAGGAACTGGGAGCAACAGGCAGCGACAGCCTGGCCGCTACCCTTCCGGAAGAAGAAAGAACGGCCATCTGCCCCTATTTCTATAAAGCCCTGGAGCTGGACTCCACGCTTTTCAACCAGGATGCCATCCGCAGGTGGTGCGCCGGCGATGTGCCGGACGAGATCCCGGAACAAGCCTGCTATTATGTCATTAATGTGCCCCGGCCGCTGGCCCTGGAGAGTAAGCCTCCGGCACAGCCGGACATCGATAGCCGGAACATTAGCAAGAACTTCCGGCTGCAAACCACCAGCCCGGAAGAAAGTGTATGGGCCATCCCCGCCGGCGCGCAGGTGGAGTTGCTGGAAGAAGGCCCTGCTTACTATCGGGTGCGCTATCAGTGGGAGGAAGGCTACATTGTGAAAACCTACGCCGGCAAGCCCGTGCTGAGGCCGTGCACGGAGAGGGAAACCGATACC
>CAYVVK010000144.1:8444-11616 GCA_964454855.1 uncultured Phaeodactylibacter sp.
CCGCCACAGACAGCATACCGGCTACCGACACTGCGGGAGAAGAACTCGCCTATGCTGAACTGCAGGATCAGCTGCAACAGGCTACCCGCTCCTGGAGCCGGTTGTCGCGGAGCGCGAATTTCAATGACTACAGCACGGCCTCCACCCTCCTTCCGGATATTGGCGTGCGCGGCCGCTATGCCATACTCCGGCCCTTGCTGAACCCTGCCATCCTGGAAAATATCGTCGGAGCTCCGGTTTTCCGTTCGGGGCCGCACCAGAAAGGGGAGATCGACTTCCAGAGCGAAGGCTCCTTCGGCTATTATAATCCTGGCTTTCTGTCCCGCTTTTACGAGGGCCTGTATCGCCTCTCCCAGTCAGACAGGCTGAAGCGGCTGCTGCAGCCCTTGTACGAGCGCGAGTTCAAAAACGTGCTGCGCGCCTTTTACCTTACGCACAACGAGGCGGTGCGCCGTAAGGACATTCACAAAGAATACCAGTCGCTGTTCGGCACGCGGGCCAACATCGCCACTTACCGCAGGAACCAGTTTACGGAACTGGCGCAGGAAGCCGCCCAGAAGCAGGTGGGCTACGATTATCTGGAGGCCCATATGGCCGCCTGGTTCTGGGTGCGCCGCTCTATTGATGGTACCGAAGATGAGTTTTATCGCCTGTTGCTGCTGGCGCTGCGGGAGTTTGACCCCTCCTTCCTGGCAGAACAGCAGTTGATGGAAGAAAAAGTCCCTGGACAGGGTACTCAAGTTGACAGAGCCCCCTTGGAAAAAGGCGACATCGATCGCGCACCTCCCGTTCAGCAGATTGAAACTCCCTCCGGGAAGAGCGAACTCGATCGCGTACCTCCCGTTCAGCAGCAGGCGCCGCTCAAACCTAAGCTTTTCTTGTTGTCCGTCGGAGTGCCTTCCGAAAGCCTGAAATATACCGCAAAAGATGCTCAGGGCCTCGCCGCCTCATTCAGAGGCCAGGAAGGCAAGCTATTTAATGAGGCCAATATCCGCCTGCTCAATACGGAGGCGGAAACGAGCGCGGAGAAAATAGGCGAGGCCATACAGGCCCTGAACGGTTATTCCCGAAACGGCATGATCGGGGAAAATGACGTAGTCATACTATTTATTTCTTCACAAAGCACCTACAGGCAAGCTGGCAAGGGAGAGCCCGGTGGCTATAAGATCATGGGGTCAAATTTCAAAGGGAGTTACACCGAAGCAGCCGCTTTGGACTATTCCAATGACATTGCCAGGGCATTAGCCGGAATACCCGGTAAAAAACTGCTGCTGCTCGACACCGATAGGACAGGAATGGTCGATGAATGGGGAGGAGGAAATATTTGCGTAATGGGCGCTACCCTGGCCGATCAGCTGGCCTACACCGGGAAAACCTGGGAAAACGGCGCCTTCACCCAGGCCCTGCTCGACGCCTTTTCCAACCAACCGGTAAGCGTAGGCACTAAAGTGAGCATGACCGCCGACCTGAACAACGACGGCCTGCTGACCATCAATGAGCTGTACAATTTTGTGGCCCAACGCCTGCCCTACCTCGTCAGCTCCGCCACCGGCGCCGGGCAGGCCCCCTTTCTCTCGGAAGGCTGCCGCGGCCAGGATGTGCCGATCTTTGCGTATTGAGGCGGATGGCGGATGCCAGATGCCAGATATCAGACGTCAGATGCGGCTACCCGTGGCTTTAGAGCATGTTTGGAGCACAAATTTGGCAATCACCTCATTCTGGATAAAAATAATTTGGCTGTTTGCCAATAGAACCCATGCTGCAGAACTTTCTACCGTTTTTTCGTAATCCTTGGACAATCGGCGGAAAAAATTGAACCACCCGAAGGCCCTTTCTGCTACCCAGCGAATCTTAACAGGGACGAACCCTTTCGCACTTGGTGGCCGCGAAGATATTTCTACTTCGGCTTCTAAAAGCTCTTTGATGAACTGCTCGAAACCCCCTTTATATGTGCCATCAGCAAAAACCTTTTTCACTCTTTGTAAGAGAGTTTTGATTTTGCCAAATACTTTTATTCCCACTGTACCATCATGAGCATTAGCCGCCGTACTAACTACTCCAATAACCAAGCCCATCGTATCTGTAACGATGTGCCGTTTACGGCCTTTTATCTTTTTGCCGCCGTCAACGCCTACTTCCAAACTGATGAAGGAGCTAATCTTAACACTCTGGCTATCAGTACATACTGCAGAGGGGAGATCCTCTCTGTCTTCGCTATAACGTTCCATTTCATTGAGGCGTTGGTTCATTTTTTCAAAGCGGCCGTCCAGTTTCCACTTCCTAAAATGATGGTATACTGCACTCCACGGAGGATATTTACTTTCCATATTCCGCCATTGAGAACCGGTTCGCAATACCCAAAATATAGCATCTATGACTTTCCTTAAACTATGGTCGCAGATTTCTTGCTCAGGGAATGAATCTTCAATAACTTCCCATTGGAAGTCAGTCAATTCTTCGAATTGTTTTACCATAACTTGAGGTTTGTGGTGAATTCTCAAGTTACGGACTGGCTTCCATTTTTGCCCTGTTTATGCCTCCAAACAAGCTCTTACCTTGTTTATGCTGTCCGCTGAGTAAATGTTTTTTTTCAAAAAAATACACCCCGCCTATTGACCGGTATCTGTTTTTTTTTACATTGTTGCTTATATCTATCCAAACAACACTTCGACACAACACTACGGGTAAAGGAAACGGCTTATGTCTTTGCGGAAGAGCTGCTAGTGGTCCCTTGTTTTGTTCCTTTACCCTTCAGCGTAACCCAAACTGCCGTTGAGGGGGTTTGAGCACGGGCTCCTTAAAGATTAAATTACATTTCGCCGCAATTTATATGTTGAGGCTATATACAGTTGACAACCATTACTTTAAGTATTATCGCCATGTCTGTTAGTATGGGGATGGCAAGAGACAACTACAAAACAGTAATCGGAACATGCCCCTGTGGCATTGATGATTACAAATGTGACCTTTTTGATGGCAGCTGCAACATTCATTCGCAATCGATCTGTGAGGACGACTGTGAGGATCAATAGAAGTAATGTTATGGACTATTTAAATCGGGGGTATGGCCAATTACTGGCCATCTCCTTTTTATTATTCCTGGCGGCCTGCCGGCAGGAAGCTTCGACATCGTCCATCACCGTGGATAATACGAGCGTAGAGCTGTTTTCCC
>CAYVVK010000145.1:0-11611 GCA_964454855.1 uncultured Phaeodactylibacter sp.
GGGTGCTCGTCCTCGCCGGCCAGCCCATCGGAGAGCCTGTGGCCCAGTGGGGGCCCTACGTGATGAACACACAGAGCGAGATCATGCAGGCCATGCGGGACTATCAGATGGGGAAGATGGGCGTGTATATTGATTAAAGGCTAAAGGTAAAAGCAAGCAAGCCTATTTACCTTTTTAAGCTTCTGTTAACAGGCAGAATGCCGATGGAGGGCAACATATACCCCTCTCGGGGCATTCTATTAGTAGATGTTTTGCATCTATTTCATTTAAAGTAGTGACTGATGAAGAAGACATTCATGATCGAGTTTGACCTTCCGGCGGCCTTTACCGAGGAATTCATGGCGCTCATTCCCAGGCAGCGCTATGTGATCAACACCATGCTCGCCGAAGGAGTGATCAAGTCTTATTCCCTGGCTATGGACCGCTCCAAATTGTGGGCAGTCATGCTGGCGGAATCCGAATTTGAAGTAATGGAGAGCATTTCAAGAATGCCCCTCAGCAATTATATGACGCCGCACATCTCGGAACTGATGTTTCACAATGCGGCGGATGCCGTCATGCAATTCTCTCTTAATTAATACACGGGGTTGTGTAAGAAGGTGCCTCCAAGCTTCGTCTTGGAGAATTTGAAATACATTCACCATTATCAAAGTAATACTTACACAATACTATTTTCATCAATTAACTTGAATTTAGGCTTTTTACACAACCCCCAATTACGAGCTGTGCTTTGCGCCCTCCCTTCATTTTTCTCTCTCCTCCGGTAATTTCTCCCCTGAATTTTAAACCTCTGCCGGTAAATTGTGTTTTCCGTTGCAAACGCAACGGTTAAATGACACAAAAGCCACATCCCCCTACAGGCTCATTGGTATTTCTCACCAACCGAGTTGGGCGATTGCTCGCCAACGAGATCCGCCACCGTTCCAGGATGGGGGAGCTGGGTATTGTTCCTCACCATATGGGTATCCTGGTCGACCTCTGGGCGAGGGATGGCGTACGCCAGCAGGACCTTGCTGTGTCGACCATCAAGGATAAGGCTACTATCGCCCGGGCACTTGATAGCCTGGAACAGAAAAACATCCTGGTGCGCGTAACAGACCCTAACGATAAGCGCAATAAACGCATTTACCTGACCCATAAGGGAAAAGAGCTGCAGGCTCATATCTGGCCCCATGCTCAGGCAGTACTGCAGGAAGCCTCCGAAGGCATAAGTGCCGAAGAGATGGACTGCTGCCGGCAGGTACTGGAGAAGCTCTATCTGAAACTCATTAAATAGTTGCAAGGTCAACCAAATAAAATAACACTTTTTCCTTCTGAACCGGGATATTTTCCTCTATAAACGGACAACACCTTATAATATGAAGAATATAACCAAACGCAGAATAGGTATTTTTGCCGGCCTGGCCATCCTCTTCGGCTCTCTCGCCGGAGCGCGCTTTCTCAGCCAACAGAAGGAACCGCCCGAGCGGAAAGCGAATTTTGAAAAGGCTAAAGAAGTGGACACCATGCACGTTTTCTCCACTACGGTCCCTACTTCTCTTGGCATTCAGGGCGAACTGTCTGCTTATGACAAGATCGACATCTTCTCGGAGGTGTCCGGCACGCTGGAATCCACTTCCCGGCCCTTTAAAGTAGGCACTTATTTCCCCAAAGGCTCTGTTCTGATCCGCGTAGATGCAGAAGAAGCGCGCCTGTCTCTCCTCGCCCAGAAGAGCAACCTGCTCAACGCCATCACCCAGCTGATGCCCGACCTGAAAATCGATTATCCGGAAAGTTACGGCCAGTGGAATAAGTACCTGGAAAACTTCGAGCCGGACGAACCGCTGGCTCCCTTACCCGAGCCGCTCAACGAACAGGAAAAATACTTCATCGCCTCCCGCAACCTGTACAGCCAGTATTACAACATCAAAAGCGCCGAAGAGAGGCTGAACAAATACATCTTATATGCCCCTTTCAGCGGGGTGATCACCGCCGCCACCATCAACCCGGGTGCGGTGGTGCGCGCCGGCCAGAAGCTGGGCGAACTGATGAACACCAGCAATTACGAGCTGGAAGCCACCGTGGCCCTGCGCGACCTCAAATACATTAAGCCCGGCAGCCCGGCCACGCTCCATTCCGATGATATCGCCGGTACCTGGCAAGGGCAGATCAACAGGATCAGCGACCAGGTGGATGCCGGCACCCAGACCGTACGGGTCTTTATCGGCGTTCGGGGGCAGCGGCTGCGGGAGAATATGTACCTGAAAGGCGAAGTAGAGGCCAGCAGCATCGAGGATGCCATCAAGCTGCCCCGGGAGCTGGTGGTCGGTCAGCAGGCGGTATTCGTGCTCCGCGATTCCTTCCTGAACCTGCAGCAGGTACAGGTCCTCAAAATGACCGACGACGCAGCCATCATCAAAGGGCTGGAGGATGGAACTCCCATACTTAAGGAAATGATCCCCGATGCTTTTGATGGCATGAAGGTCATAGTGAGGAAAAAGAAGGAAAGCGAAGAAGCCATGGCCCCTAAAAAAGAAGAAAAAGTAATGGGCAGCCTGAAGTAATTCAAACCAATTCGGATGAAACAGTTTATCAACTACTTCATAAAATACCCTTTCGCCGCCAACCTGATCATGTTCGGCATTCTCATTATGGGGGTGGTGGGCCTGCTCAATATGCAATCCACCTTTTTCCCGGAAGTGGAAAGCCGCACCATTCTCATACAGCTCACCTATCCCGGCGCCTCTCCTGAAGAGATCGAAGAAGGCGTAGTGCAGAAGATCGAGGAGAACCTCAAGGGGCTGACCGGCATAGAGCGCTACACTTCCGTCTCGCGGGAGAACAGCGGCACCATCACCGTAGAGGTGCTCAAGGAATACGATACCGATGACGTGCTGCTGGACGTCAAAAATGCCGTCGACCAGATCAGTTCCTTCCCGGTGGGCCTGGAGCCGCCGGTAGTCTATAAGCGGGAAAACCTGGGCTTTGCCATCAGCTTCGCCATCAGCGGCAATGTCAACCTGAAAACCCTGAAGCGCTACGGGCGCCGGGCTGAAGAAGACCTGCGCGCCATAGAAGGCATTTCCAAGATCAGCCTCAGCGGCTTTCCCGAAGAGGAGATAGAGATCGCCTTCCGGGAAAAGGACCTGCGCGCTTACAACCTCACCTTCCAGCAGGCCCGCCAGGCAGTGGCTGCGGCCAATATCGAGATCACCGGCGGCACCATTAAGGGGGAAGACGAAGAGCTGCTGGTGCGCGCCCGCAGTAAGGAATACTATGCCGAAGGCCTGCGTGATGTGGTGATCAAAACCACCGCCGACGGCGGCGTCATCCGCCTGTATGAGATCGCCAGCCTTACCGACAAGTGGACGGACAACCCCAACCGGAGCTTTCTCAACGGAGAACCTTCTGTAGTAGTCACCGTACAGAACACCCTGGAAGAAGACATGATCAGCATCACTGATAAGGTGAAGGAATACATCGAGGAATTCAATGATCAGAATGAGGTGGTGCAGGCCACCATCGTGCGCGACGGTTCAGAAGTACTCCGCCAGCGTATTGGGCTGCTGACGGAAAACGGCATGCTCGGTTTCGGCATTGTGGTTATTATGCTGGCTATGTTCCTGCACTGGCGGCTGGCCTTCTGGGTGGCCATTGCCATTCCCATCTCCTTCGCCGGCATGTTCCTCATGGCCAGTTTCCTGGGCGTAACCATCAACGTGATCTCTCTCTTTGGGATGATCCTCGTTATCGGTATTCTGGTAGATGAGGGTATTGTCATCGGGGAGAACATTTACCAATACTACGAAAATGGCGAACCACGCCTTAAGGCCGCCCTGGGAGGCACCATGGAGATGCTTCCTCCGGTATTTGCCGCCATCCTGACTACTGTACTGGCCTTTTCGTCCTTCCTTTTCATTGAAGGGAGGCTGGGAGACTTCTTCTCGGAGATGGCCATAGTGGTGATCTTTTCTCTGATTTTTTCCCTGATAGAGGGCGCCATTATCCTACCCACTCACGTGGCTCACAGCAAGGCCCTCAGCCCCGAGCGCACCCCCAACCGCGTACAGGAAGGGCTTGAAAACCTAATGG
This sequence comes from uncultured Phaeodactylibacter sp., assembly GCA_964454855.1. GTDB lineage: Bacteria > Bacteroidota > Bacteroidia > Chitinophagales > Saprospiraceae > CAYVVK01. Next base: position 4,072 of record CAYVVK010000145.1, read on the forward strand.
AGTGGCTGCGTGGCAAATTATACGCGCCGGTGCTGCGCTTCGCCATGCAGAATAAGTTTTTTACGGTAGCTTTTATCGTGGGCATCCTGGTGCTTACCATGGGCTCCATCGCCGGTGGCATCATCCGCACCACTTTCTTCCCGACCATCGAGCGCGATGACATACAGATCACCCTGCAGATGCCGGCGGGTACCCGCGAGCACATCACTATGAAGTGGCTCAACCACATCGAGGAAGCCGCCTGGCGCGCCAACGACAGCCTCAGCCAGCATTATTTTGATGGAGAAAAAGAAGCCATTGAGCGCATCGAAAAGAACCTCGGCCCCACCACTTACGAGGGCACGCTGAACATCAATATCCTGGACGGCGAGAGCCGCGACAGCATGACCGCCCGGGCGGTGACCAATGCCATACGGCGCATGGCGGGCCAGATCCCTACGGCGGAGGTGGTCACCTACGGTGCTCAGGGCACCTTTGGCAAACCGATCTCTATTTCCCTGGTAGGCGAGAATTATGAGGCCCTGCAGGCCGCCACGGAGGAGGTGAAAGCAGAGATGAAACAACTGCAGGAACTGGCGGATGTGGTAGACAATAACCAGGAAGGCCTGCGGGAAGTCAATATCAAACTGACGGAAAAAGGCAAATACCTGGGCCTGGACCTGCAGCAGGTAGTGGGGCAGGTGCGCAGCGGCTTCTTCGGCAGCGAAGTACAACGCCTGCAAAGAGGCCAGGATGAGGTGCGCGTCTGGGTGCGCTACGGCCTGGAAGACCGCTCCAACATCAACGACCTTAAAGATATGCGGGTACGCTTTCCGGACGGGCGGGAGTTTCCCATCTCGGAGATCGCCGAGCTGGAGGTCGCCCGCGGGGTGATCAACATCAACCACATCGACGGAAAACGGGAGATCAAGGTAGAATCCGACATTTCGAGTAATGACGTATCGGTAAGTGATGTGACCGCTACCCTCAAGGAGGAGATCATTCCCCGAATTCTCGAGGACTATCCCTCCGTATCCGCCCTTTTCGAAGGGCAGAACCGCGAGCAGGAGAAGTCGGCAAAATCCATTCAAACTGTAGGAGCGATAGTACTGGCCCTGATGTTCTTTATCATCGCCCTGACCTTCCGCTCCATCGGGCAGGCTTTGGTGGTCTTTCTGCTCATTCCCTTCGGCATCATAGGAGTGGGCTGGGGGCACTGGCTGATGGGCCTGCCGATCAGCCTGTTCTCCGCCCTGGGTATCATCGCGCTGATCGGTATACTGGTCAACGACGCGCTGGTCTTCGTGACCACCTACAACATCCTGATCAAGAATGGCAAACCGCAGATGGAGGCGCTCTACGAAGCCAGCTTATCACGCTTCCGGCCCATCATATTAACCACAGTCACTACCTTTGCGGGCCTGGCGCCCCTGCTTTTTGAGAAGAGCCTGCAGGCGCAGTTCCTGATCCCCATGGCCATTGCCGTGTCTTTCGGCCTGCTGTCCATTACGGTGATCATTCTGGTGCTGCTGCCGGTCTTCCTGATCATTGCCAACCGCTTCAAGGTATATGCCTCCTACGCCTGGAATGGCGTGAAGCCGGACTACGAAGCAGTGGAAGCCGCCCTGCGCCGGGAAACGGGCTACGAGTTCCTCTGGTATGTATTTTTCGTGGTGGTGGCCATCGCTGCCGGAGCGGCGCTGTACAGCCAGGGAGGAATTTTTTGAGTATTGAGGTGCTTATGTGTTGAAGTGTTTAGATGTTGGTATCCTATGTTTAATACTTTCTCCTCAACACCGAAACACCTCAACACCGAAACACCGAAACACTTCAACACATGAAACGCATAGCCATAGACATGGACGAGGTCATCGCCGACGTGATGCCAAAATTTCTGGCCCTCTACGAAAAGCGCTTCGGCAGGCAGCTGGAGATCCCGGATTATCACGGAAAGAAAATCTACCAGATCCCCGGAGCCGAGGAGATCCGTGATGCCCTCTTCGACAGAGGTTTTTTTGCGGATCTGCCGGTGATACCGGGCAGCCAGGAAGGCATACGCGAGCTGATGGATCATTACGAAGTGTACATCGTCACGGCGGTCATGGAATTCCGTTCTTCTTTTGAAGACAAGTACGACTGGCTGCGGGAGCACTTCCCGTTCATCCACTGGCGGAATATTATTTTTTGCGGAGATAAAAGTATCATTCGCGCGGATTATATGATCGATGACCACGCCCACAACCTGGAAACCTTCGAAGGTAAAGGCCTGCTGTTTACCTCTCCCCACAATGTGGGCGAGGAGCGCTTTACGCGGGTCAACAACTGGCAGGAAGTAATGGCCTTTTTCCGCAGAGAGCTGGCCGTAGAGCAGGCAGGATAGCCAGGGACAGAAAAACTCCTTACCTTCGGCAGAAATTTGCCAATCGCCATGAAGCTGAACTGGGAGAAACTTTGGAAACTGTTTTTACTCAAGGCCAAGTTTGCCATGACCGGGGCGGTAGCCACTACGGTAGACTATGTAGCCTATCTGGTGCTGGTGGCCAATTTCTTCACGCCTGTAGTTTCTAATATCATCTCCTACTCCTGCGGCATGGTGCTGAACTTTCTGCTGCAAAAGCGCTTTGTATTTGCGCTTCAAGGTTCCGCTTACCGGGCCTTTCTGTTATCGATCATGGTGTCTCTGGGAGGAATGGCCTTAAGTACGGGCATCATCTACGCCCTTACCCAATTTCCTTTTTTCATGGAATATCAGGCCATTACCAAACTCTGCGCCACAGGTATTGTGTTCTTTTACAATTTCTATCTGAAACGCTATGTCTTTGAACGAAAGTTTATTTAATCATCTGACCATGAAACATCTTTTCGCACTACTCACCTCCATCCTGTTGCTGCCCGCCATCGGCCGTGCCCAGGAACCGCTGAGCTTATCCGGGGCCATTCAGAAAGGGCTGGAGAACAGCTATCAGATCGAGATCTCAGAGGCCAACCGGGAAATTGCCGCCAATAATAATGACTGGGCGGTAGCCGGGCGCTATCCCACCATCAACCTGAACCTCAATTCGAACAACAACTATCGCGACCTGAACAACCCGGGCTCCGTACTCCGCACCAGCAATACCCTCAATACGGGCATCACCCCCAGTGTACAGGCCAACTGGCTGTTGTTCGACGGCTACCGGGTGCGCTTTACGAAAGAGCAGCTGGAAACCCGGGAACGCCTCAGCGAAGGCAACATCCGCTTGTCTGTGGAAAATACCATACAAGGCATCATACAGGCCTATTACAACGCCCTGGTGCAGCAGGAGCAACTGGACGTGGTGCGCGAAGTACTGGAACTCTCCCGCGACCGGGTGGCCTACCAGGAACTGCGCAAGGAATACGGCCAGTCGAGCACCTTCGACATCCTGCAGACCCAGGATGCCTATCTCAATGACTCCACCAACCTCATACTGCAGGAAAATACTTTCCTCACCGCCATCCGCAACCTCAACCTGGCCATGGGAGTGGATGACATGAGTACCCTTTACCGCCTGTCCGACACACTCACTTATGCTGTGGAGGATTATGAAATTGAGGCCCTGCAGCAACGCATGCTGAGCAACAACCACCAGCTGCAAAACCAGTTCGTCAACCGCGAGCTGGCCTCCGTGAATACCAAGATCGAAGAGGCCAGCCTCTATCCTACCGTAAGTATGCAAACGGGCATAAACTACGATGTGACCCTGTCTGCCGGAGAACAGCAGTTCTCCTTTGAAATGGAACCCCGTGAACTGCCGGAAGTGGCCGCCAAGACCTTTACCGGCTTCATCAACTTCACGGCCTCCTACCCCATCTTCGATGCCGGCGTTCGCCGCACCCGCATTGAGAACGCCAAGACGGAGGAGCTGATCGCCCAGCTCAACATCAACGACCTTAAACGCAACCTCAACAACCAACTGGCGAACACCCTGGATACCTACAATACCCAGAAGCGGCTGGTGGAGGTCACCACCGCCCTGGTGGATAACGCCCGCCGTAACCTGGAGATCGCCGAAGAGCGCTTCCGCGGCGGCCTGATCAATTCTTTTGATTACCGCACCATTCAGGTGAGTTATATCAATGCCTCGCAGCAGCGGCTGAATGCGCTGTTCAACCTCAAGAATACGGAAACGGAGTTGATCCGGCTGATCGGGGGGTTGGTGAGGTAGGTTAGGTAAGGCAGAATGCTAATGTTCTGGTTTTACTTCAATTTTCAAAGCCTGGCAGCTCTGATTGACGGACTAAAAAAATACAAAGTTATTGCTAAAAATCCATGTTAAACTACAAAATTTTAGCCTATTTTTTGTATTTTAGTACGAAAAATGATAGAAAGAAGCCTTAAAGCCACCATCACCCGATGGTTATTCCGTAAAAAGGTCCTCATTATATACGGCGCCCGACAGGTGGGGAAAACCACCCTGGCCAAAGAAATACTTAAAGAAAATGGCCAGGCCGATGCCTATTTTAATTGTGAGATCCCTTCCGCCCGCCAGGTGTTGGAAAGTAAAGAGCCCAATTTGTTAAAACGAGAATTCGGGAATTACAGGCTGGTAGTCCTGGACGAAGCTCAATTTGTACCTGACATTGGGCTGATATTAAAAATAATTGCCGACCACTTACCAGAAGTACAGGTGATCGCTACGGGTTCTTCAAGTTTTGAGTTGGCTCAGAGATCTTCCGAAGCATTGACAGGGAGAGCGCTTACTTTCACCTTATTTCCATTTTCCTACGAAGAACTGGGCCAGCTATACCGCCCCTCAGAAAGGAGGGCACAGTTGGATATCCTATTGCGCTTCGGCTCTTACCCGGAGATCATTCAGGCTGGTGTTAAAGACGCCCAGCTTCTTCTGGATGATCTTTCTTCCAGATATTTATATAAAGATATCTTCACTTTCGAAAATTTGCGGAAACCGGAAGTGATCCATCAATTATTACAGCTGCTTGCCTTCCAGATAGGTTCAGAAGTATCATACCATGAGCTGGCTAATACGCTGAAGGTCAATGAACGGACGGTAGCCAGATATATAGATTTGCTGGAAAAAGCTTTCGTCATTTTCCGCCTTTCACCACTCAGCCGAAACCTACGCAAAGAAGTCAGCAAGAAAAAGAAAATCTACTTCTATGATATAGGCATTCGGAATAGCATCATCCAACAATATCAGCCGACAAAGTTGAGGCCTGACCGTGGCGCCCTGTGGGAAAACTTTCTCATAACCGAACGAATGAAACATCTACAAAGCCATTTGAAGGCCCCTAACCGATATTTCTGGAGAACCCATGACCAACAAGAGATCGACTACCTGGAAGAAGCTGGTGGACAGTTGCGCGGATTTGAATTTAAATGGCAGGTTAAAAAGAAAAAAACGCCTCCCAGCTTCTCAGATGCTTACCCGAATGCTGAGGTACAATGGATTGACAGTAGCAATTTTGAAAGCTTTCTTCTGGAATACAGCAAATAAAAACCGATACCGGAGGTGTAACTGTAATTTTGCGGGGGGAAGCCTGTCAGGCCGCCATCTTCAGTAAAGCAGACGAGAGATGACAGCCTGACGGAACAGCAGAATATTAAGCAGACTTAATGCCGCACCCAATGGCCTTGGTCGTAGCCGGCTCAGGGTCCTTGCCATTTTCTATGGCCTCTATGGCCATTTCCACGAATTTCTTTTCTACGCCCTGCGCATCGCGCACACTGTCATCGATGGCGCCGTGGTAGCGCACGATCATACCGTCGGCGTCCACCAGGTATACTTCAGGGGTTTTGCTGGCGCCGTAGGCGGGAAAAACTTCCTGCTTTTCGTCGAAGAGGTAGAGGAAGGGAAAGTCTTTTTCTTTGGCCCGCTCCTGCATGGCCTCGAAGCTGTCGCCAGGCTGAATGTTCGGGTCGTTGGGCTGAATGGCGACCACGGGATAGCCTTTGGGGGCATATTCGTTATGCAGGCTGATGAGCCGTTCCTCATTAGCCACGGCAAAGGGGCAGGTATTGCAGGTGAAGACGACGATATAGCCCTTGGGCGTTTCGCCGTTGGCGTCCTTGATGTTATCAAAGGAGTAGTACTCGCCGTCGATATTTTTGAGGTTGAACTCAGGGGCCTTGTCGCCCACGCCCACGCCGTTGGCCGGTTGAGCAATGGTTTGGGCCTTAGGCGCTTCTTCCGCATCCACGGTTTCCGACTGGGTATTTTCCGCCTGCTGATCGGCAGAATTATTGGCATTACAGGCCAGCGTCCAGAAGGCCAGTGCCAGGGTAAGCATCAGGTTGAAGTACTTTTTCATAATTATGATAGTTTAGATTGGTGAATTTTTGTTGAGCTGGCTGCCTGGTTCAGTTGAGCATAGGTTTGAGGGCGGTTTCCAGTTCCGCCATACTTTTTACGGAGGTGCCGATGAACTGCCGCTGTTCTCCTTTGTAGACCAGGGTAGCGGGGATGGCACCCGACCACTCGGGAGACACCTTGTCGATCCAGTCGTTGTAGCGCCCGTCGAGCAGGGCCACGACATGGGCTTTCAGCTGATGCTCTTCCACAAAAGGCACCAGTTTACTTTTCAGCTGCCGGGGGAAATCGAGGCTAACCAGTACTATTTTTACCTTTTTATCCTTATAGGTACTTATAAGTTCCTCAAAATGGGGCAGTTCTTCCACGCAGGGTTTGCACCAGGTGGCCCAGAAGTTAATGACGTAGGCCGTGTCGTTCTTCTGCTCGAAGAGGGGTGCCAACTGCCCATACTCCTCATATACAGGAATGCCTTCCACATAACCGGCAGGCTCGGGCCAACTGGAGCTTTTTTCGGTTGATGACGTGGCGGCTTTCTGATCCTGCCCTGTGGCAGGGGAGGCATTACAGCTGAAAAAAAGGATGGCAAGCCCGTATAACATGCGCATTAAAGGAGTATAGCTATTCATAGAACATCTTGATTTACCTGTGTACCTTACAACCGATATGTCACACTTTGGTTTAATGGGATAACGATGCGGCTGCAACTAAATTATGCGTTTTTTCAAAAAAGAAGGGCGCCAAAACTGCTATTTGACGACCCTGTAGACACTACAAGAAATTTATGAAATCACTCTGTACTTGGTTTGGTCATTGCCGTAAGCGGGTGGTGCTGTCCGGAGGTATTTCCGGGCTCATCAGCACCGGCATATCGCCATCGGAAAGGATGACTTTGGTATTGGGGGACTTTGCCAGTTCCAGGAAAGCCTCGATGGATTTAAACTGAAGGACCTCTGCGCTCAGCCCCTGGGCGATGATGTTCTGGGCATCACGCACCCCTTCGGCCTCAATGCGATGGAAATGTCCGCCCGTACGGGTGCGCTTCAAAAAGTGCCTCGTCTCACCAAAAAAATTGACACTTTTCCCGATATGGGTCCGTATGAGGAACCGGGGCGGGTTTCGCTACGCTCAACAGTTGGCAGTCGAAATAATCAACAGGTTATCAATCAATTATAACACCAACTACCTGTCAATTAATTAACGCTCAAAGCAGTAGTTAACGTGAGTTCGGGATAAAATTGATGGTAAATCGTTGCAATTGCAGTTCGCTT
>CAYVVK010000146.1:0-11575 GCA_964454855.1 uncultured Phaeodactylibacter sp.
AAAATGCAGGACGGGCAGCAGGAACGCCTTTTGCCACAGGCAGCCAGCCTGCTAAAGATCAACCAGCGGGTGGTTTATGGCAGGGAGAAGGAGATCGGGCAGCTGGCGCGCATCCTCAAGGGTAAGTTCACCCGCAATGTATTGTTGATCGGCCCGTCGGGCTGCGGCAAAACCGCTCTGGTTTGGGAACTCGCCCGCCAGCGCAAGAAGCGAAGAATAAAAGCTCAGATATGGGAAACTACGGCCTCCACCCTTATCAAGGAACTGATGCGCGATACCGGCTGGCAGGAAAACCTCTCGGCCTTGTGCCGGGAATTGTCGGCTTCCGGTGACATCCTTTTCGTCAGAAACCTCATGGAACTCTTTGAGGTGGGCAAATACGAAGGCAACGAGGTAAGCATGGCCGATTACCTGCGCCCTTTCATCAGCCGTGGCGAGATCACCCTCATCTCCGAATGCACGGAAGAGGAATTGGCGAGGATAGAACTGAGGAGCGCCCATTATCTGGCCTTCTTTCAACGGGTATTTCTGGAAGAACCGGAGGAGAAGGCCATGGAGCAGATCATCATGAATAAGGTACAGGATATTGCCAGGGTAAAGCAGGCGGCCATCAGCGAAGAGGCTATCCAGGAGGTGATCCGCCTCAGCCGCCGGTTTACGCCCTATGCGGGTATGCCGGGAAAGCCGATCCGTTTTCTGGAAAGCCTTTTGCTCAGCAAAAAAACCGGAGCGGGCGCTTCCGGGAAACCACCGGAAGCCGGCCGTAGCGAGGTCATACGGCAATTCTGCGAAGAAACGGGCATGCCGCGATTTATGATCGACCCGGATATCCCCATGGAACCCGGAGCCGTCAGGGCTTCCTTCAATACACAGCTGTTCGGGCAGGATGCGGCAGTGGACAGCCTGGTTGGGCTGCTTTCCGCCGTTAAAACATCGCTGACCCGCACGGGCAAGCCCATCGCTTCCCTGCTCTTCGTGGGGCCTACCGGGGTAGGAAAGACCGAACTGGCTAAGATACTGGCGGGCTTCATGTTCGGGAGCCGGGAGCGCCTCACGCGCTTCGATATGAGCGAGTTCTCGAGCCCTTACTCCGTGATGCGGCTGGCCGGCACCCATTATTTCTCAGAGGGCCTGCTGACTTCCGCCATCCGCCGGGAGCCGTTCACCGTACTGCTCTTCGATGAGATCGAAAAGGCGCATCCCACTTTTTTTGACCTCCTGCTACAAATTCTCAGCGAGGGGCGGCTTACGGATGCCCAGGGGAAGCTGGTTAATTTCTGCAGCACCATTATCATCATGACCTCCAACATCGGGTCGCACAACCTCAATGCCAATCCCATCGGCTGGAAACAGTCGATGGAAAAAGAGCAGGTGCAGCAGCATTTCCTTTCGGAAGTGGAACGGTATTTCCGCCCCGAGCTTTTTAACCGCATTGACCAGGTGATCCCCTTCGCTCCCCTGGATGTGCTTACCGTCCGTTTCGTGGTAGAGCGAGAAATAGAGCTGATCAAAAAGCGCGAAGGGATCCGCTTCCGGCGCATGTCGCTTGCTATTGACGAGGAAGTTTTGGACTACCTGGCCATGAAAGGCTACAACAGCAAATATGGGGCCCGCCAGTTGCAGCGCATCATACGCGAAGAACTGCTGATCCCGCTGTCGAAGGCCCTAAATACACAGGATATGCATGAACACCTGGAAGTGAGGGCCGGCATACGGGAAAAACGCATTGCCATAGATGCTGCTGTTGATGATGCGCTCGGCCTGGAGCTGGTGCTCGAAGAATACACCAAGATCAGTTACGCCGACCACGCCAGCGGCCTGCGGCGGCAGCTGGAGCAGTTAAAGGAGGGCCATTATTACGTGCGCCTGCAGAGCGAGCTGGATATCCTGGAACAGAAAAAGAGAAAAGCCGGGCAGCAATTCTGGGAAAACGCCCAGCTGGCGAAAAAATACACCTACTACCTGGAGGCCCGGCAGCATGTAGAAGAGCTCGGCCAGAGCCTGGAAGCCCTGGAAATGAAGCTGTCGCTTTCCTGCCTGGGCGCCGGCCCCTACGAACCGGCCTGGATTGACCAGCTGCAGGCCTGGGAGCAGGATTTCTTCCGGCTCAAAATGGAGATGTACCAGCGGCTGCATCCGCAGGCAGATACCGTATTTCTCGCGGTATATGGCTCTTCACCTGAACGGCTGGCAGCTTTTTACGATGCCTTGCTGAAAGCAAAAGAGTATGCTTTCGAAGCACAGGGGGTTTGGTTTCGCGAAAGCTATTATAATGAGGAGGTGGCGGTTCCCGCCGATCAGGGAACGAGCAAAAAGCGCCGCCAGGCCTACATCAAAAAGCCCTACCGGCCGGAAAGCGGCAGGCAGCCGGAACCTCCGCAGGAAGGAGATGTCTTCTGGGGGATAGAATATGCCATTCACGGGCCCTGTGCCTTCCTTTTCCTGAATGAGGAGGGTGGGATACAGCGCTGGCACGAGAACAAGGACAGCCCCGGTTATTATATGGCCGTGGCCAGTAATGAGCCTCTGCCTACACCGAAGAAGATCCACCGTAAGGACTTCTACACCAAACAGCCGCCCCGCCGTGTGGTGGGCCCGCAAACGGTGAAGGATGCCGTGTACAAAATAAACCGGGAATACAACAAAACAGGCCTGCTTGGCCTTATTATGGAGAAAATTGAAGAACGCTTCCAGTCTAAACTGGACGCAGAAATTTTGTAGATATGAAAATCACCCTCTTTTTACCCCTTTTTGCCCTGCTGGCCTTCAGCCAACCCCTGCAAGCCCAGCAGGCTGATTCCACGCAAAAGTATTTCTGGGTAGCTTTTACAGATAAAGCCGGCTCTCCGTACTCCGTAGATGCGCCACAGCAGTTTCTTTCCGAACGGGCCATCGCCCGGCGCCTTAAAGCAGATATCGCCATCACCGAAGAAGATTTTCCGCCCAACCCAGCTTATCTGGACAGCCTGCGGGAGAAAGGCGCAACCATTCACCACACTTCCCGCTGGCTGAATGCCGCAACCATTCTGGCTTCCGAAGACAGCATAGAGGCTATTGAAAGCCTGCCCATGGCCCGTTCCGTGGACTACGTGGGCATTCCCTACCGAAAAAGAGAAAGAAGGGCGGGCAAGCTGAGGGCAGACAGCCTGCTGAGCCCACCTCTGGAGGGTAAAAAATACGGCTATGCCACCAACCAGATCCGGCTGCTCAAAGGGGATACCCTGCACGAAATGGGATATACCGGCAAAAATATCTGGGTAGCGGTGCTCGATGGCGGCTTTATTGGGGTTGGCGACAGCCCCTTTTTCGACAGCCTGCGGGCGGGCAAGCAGCTTCTGCCCACCCGGGATTTTGTGGACGGGGATGAATACGCTTATGAATCCAGCACACACGGCTCGAGGGTGCTTTCCGCTATGGGAGCGAACGTACCTGGTGTCATGGTGGGTACGGCTCCCGGAGCTACCTATGCCTGCGTCAAAACCGAGGATACGCGGGGAGAATACCGCCTCGAGGAGTGCCACTGGGTAGCCGGGCTGGAGTATGCCGACAGCCTGGGGGCGGACATCATCAACTCCTCCCTGGGATATACGACCTTCAGTGACCAGGCCATGAATTATTCTTACGAAAAACTCACAGGTAAAGAATCCGTGGCCAGCCTGGCTGCCGATATTGCCTTCACCAAGGGCATGATCGTCGTGACAAGCGCCGGTAATGAGGGCAGTTCCAAGTGGAAGCACATCGGCATTCCTGCCGATGCCAGCCTGGCCCTTTCTGTCGGGGCCACCGATTTTTCGGGTAGCCGGGCTTCTTTCAGCTCCGTAGGCCCTACTGCCGACGGGCGCATCAAGCCCGATGTGGCGGCGCCCGGCGCCTGGGTAGCCCTGGCTGACCCTTACGCCTTTCAGGTATCGGCCGGTTCGGGCACTTCCTTTGCCTCGCCCATAGTAGCCGGCCTGGTGGCCTCTCTGTGGGAAGCTTTCCCAACGGCGGATAACGCCTCCATCGTACAGGCGGTAAAAGAAAGCGCCAGCCAGGCTGCCGTCCCGGATTACGAGTTGGGATATGGTGTGCCGGATTTCGGAAAGGCCTACCGCCTGCTTCTGGCAAAGCTTTCCCCAAAGGAAGCCCCCGCCCTGCGGGAAAAGATCAATAAAAAAGCTTCTCCTGCCGATGGTAGCCAGGAGTAAGGTAGACAGGTTTAGGTTACTTATACTGCTTCGATGGCAGAGCCCGAGGTGCTTTATTTTCGGGCTTTTGTGGAGATTGCTATATTGTTAAATTGTTGTATTGTTTGTGTCCGCCTACTTTTCATACAGCAAGGCGCCCGCCCCTTATCGGGACGGACGCCCTGCCTTACCAAGCCGCCGAAAGTGCATTTTTCACTACACCATGGCTGGTATTTGCGTCTTGGCTGGTATTGTGACTAGTGGGCGTTATTAGTTGACAACGTGAGTTCGGGATAAAATTGATGGTAAATCGTTGCAATTGCAGTTCGCTTATGGCTATTCGCTGTTCGCAGGCCACAGCGAATGGCAAATAGCCCCAGAGAGCTACAAGTTGTTGATATTCAAAGGGTGTGATCCCGAACTGACGTTTGACAGTTAGTTAGTGTTGAGCGTAGCGAAACCCGCCCGGGCTAAATGCCAACTGCACTATATAAGGCCCTGGGCGATCACCGCATCGGCCACTTTTACGAAGCCGGCAATGTTCGCTCCTTTCACGTAATCGACATGGCCCTCTTCATCTGAACCGTACATCACGCATTTGTCGTGAATATCCGACATGATGTTCCTCAGCCGTTCTTCCACTTCAACTCTCGTCCAGCTGAGGTGTTGGCTGTTCTGAGACATTTCCAGTCCAGAGGTAGCTACTCCGCCGGCATTAGCGGCCTTGCCGGGAGCGAACAAGACCTTTCCTTTCTGTAGGATTTCTGTAGCTTCGGGAGTGGTGGGCATGTTGGCGCCTTCGGCTACGGCGATGCAGCCGTTCTTTACAAGCTTTCTGGCATCGCTTTCGTTCAGTTCGTTCTGAGTGGCGCAAGGCAGGGCAATATCACATTTAACGCCCCAGGGATTGCCGTTGGGAATGAAAAGTACGCCGAATTCATCGGCATATTCCCTGATCCGTCCACGGCGCTTGTTTTTTAGTTCTTTTATCCATTCCAGTTTTTCTTCGGTGATCCCGTTCTTATCGTAGATCGTGCCGTCGGAATCGGAGAGGGTAACCACCTTGGCCCTGTACTTCAGGGCTTTTTCAGCGGCGAACTGAGCGACGTTTCCGGAGCCGGAAATGGCCACGGTCTTGCCTTCCAGCTTTTCACCATGTGCCTTCAGCATTTCTTCCAGGAAGAAGATCAGGCCGTAGCCGGTGGCTTCCGGGCGGATGAGGCTGCCGCCATAGGTCAGCCCTTTGCCGGTGATCGTGCCGGTGTGTTCATGGCTGAGTTTTTTGTACATGCCAAAGAGGTAGCCGATTTCACGGGCGCCTACGCCGATGTCTCCGGCGGGAACGTCGGCATCGGGGCCAATGAACCTTTGGAGTTCACACATGAAGGACTGGCAGAAGCGCATGACCTCATTGTCTGATTTGCCTTTGGGATCAAAATCAGACCCGCCTTTGGCCCCGCCCATGGGCAGGCCGGTAAGGCTGTTCTTAAAGATCTGCTCGAAGCCCAGGAACTTGAGCACGCTGAGGTTCACGCTGGGGTGGAAACGGAGCCCACCCTTGTACGGGCCGATGGCGTTGTTGAACTGTACCCGGTAGCCTCGGTTGACCTGTACTTCACCCTTGTCATCCATCCAGGTGATGCGGAAGGAAATGACGCGGTCGGGTTCGGAGAGGCGCTTCATCAGGCCATAGCCCTTGAAGTCCTTTCGGGTTTCCATGTAGGGAATTGCAATTTTAGCCACCTCACTTACTGCCTGATGGAACTCAGGCTCGTTAGGGGTTCGGGCTCTAAGCCACTCCTGGAAATTAGTGACTTTTTTTTCGGCGGTTTTGGTTAGGGTAATCATAAATGGTGGGTTTAATCCACTCGTAATTTATCCTTGACTAAAAGAATTAGCAATAACTTTTATCACCTTTTGGGGGTGACAAATGACAGAAATTCAGAATAATTTCTATTTTTAAAGCAAATCAAAAGATATTTGTTCTACGAAAATAGAATTTTATAGTTTTTTATTCTAATTTTTAGCAACAAGCGCTACATTAGGCTTGAATGGCCCGGGATTGGCAATTTTAATTCTCAGGAGCAAAAGAGCCGGGGTCTAGGAAGGAAAAACCTGAGTCTTCCCGAATTTTCTAAGGAACACGCCTGCCGGCCTGCGGCACAGCAGGCAGGCGCGTTCTATATTATTTTATAAATTGAAAAATTCGGGATGACTCATCTTGGTTGGAGAGGGCTGCGCTCAGATGGCCTGGTGGTTGAAGGGTTGAATGACGAGTTCGGAAACTACCCCCGAACTGGGTTGCTGGCAGAGGAACCAAACAGCCCTGCCGGCTTCCTTGGCGGAGATGAACTTGTCGCGGTTGACTTTCATGTCTATGGCGTCCCAGAATTCGGTATCCACCCCTCCCAGGTAAAGGTTGGATATCCGGACTTCGGTGCGTTTCAGTTCTTCCCGAATGGATTTCACCATGCCGTTCAGGCCGTATTTGGAGGCCGCATAGGCGGCTGCCCCTGCCATAGGCGTCCTGCCCAGCACACCGGGTATGTTGATGACGAGCCCCTTTTTGGCCTCCTTCATGGGCGGCAGAAAGTAGCGCATGAGGTTGTAGGCGCCTTTCAGGTTAACGTCAATCAATCGGCTGAAATCGTCGTATTCCGTTTTTTCCAGGGGGTTGAGAAAACCCATTCCGGCGGCATTGATGAGGATATCGAGCTGGCCTATTTTGCCATGTATTTTTTCCGCCACCTTTTCCACTTCCTGCGGCTGGGTAATGTCGAGGGTGAAAACCTGTTCCTCGGGTATGTCATTTTCCCTGGCGACTTCAAAGAGTTTTTTTTCATTGCGGCCGGTAATAAAGACGTTGGCCTGGTCATTTTTAATGAAGCGGGTGGCTTCAGAACCTATTCCGCCGGATGCCCCGGCGATCAAAACGTTTTTTCTAGCTAGCATTTCAATTGCCATAGTTTGCTAATTGCATTTTATATTAAAAGGATGGCCTGCAGGCGGGATTAAGCTTTAATGGCCTGCAGGAATTCAGCGCGGACATTTTCATTCAGGAATTTTCCGCTGTACTCTGTTGTAACGGTACTGCAGTGCTCATGTTTAACGCCGCGCATTTCTACACACATGTGTTTAGCTTCGAGATAGACCGCCACATCGTCTGTGCCCAGCACCTTTTTCAGCTCGTCGGCGATCTGCATGGTGAGGCGTTCCTGCACCTGTGGGCGGCGGGCGTAGTACTCTACGATTCGGTTGAGTTTTGACAGGCCGATGACTCTACCGTTGGCAAAATAGGCCAGATGCGCCTTGCCATAAATAGGAAGGAAGTGGTGTTCGCAAAAAGACTGCACCTGTATTCCTTTTTCGACCAGCATCTGCCGGTACTGAAATTTGTTGTCGAATAGCGATATCTTTGGCTTTTGATCGGGTTGCAAGCCGGCGAAGATCTCCTGAATGTACATTTTAGCGACGCGCCGGGGGGTACCCTGCAGGGAATCGTCGGAAAGGTCGAGCCCCATAATGTTCATGATCTCCCGGAAGTGGCCTTCTATACGCTCCATTTTTTCTTCCTCGGAAAGCTCGAAGGCATCGGGGCGGAGAGGCGTATCATAAGAAGTCGCAACGTGCTGTTCGCCGATCTCGTCTGTAAAGGCTTCGGCATGGCCATTGGACGTTCCATTGACACGCATAGCCCGTCCGTTAGCTCGATAATTTGAATTGATCATAAGGGATATTTATATTTTAGCTTTTACGGGCTTTGTTTTTCAAAACCCATGGCCTAACGCCAAAACCAAATCGATTGTTTAACCATTGATTTCTCCACATGCAGGAATTGACAAAATGGCAACATTTGGCCCTCTTTTATCTTCCCGCCTTGCTGCTGCTTGCCATGGGGTGCGGAGCGGACCCCTCCCCTGCTTCTTCCGAAGAGGCATTTGCGGATTGCCGCTATGGAAGCCCGAAGCCGATCTTCCGCCCCGGGCTGGAAGGCATCGCCGAACACAGTTTCCAGCTACAGGGAGATAAGGGCATAGAGCGCATCACCCTGGCTGACGGCCTGCAACTGTTGATCATACAGACAGGCTGTGATTATATACGGCAGGAGTTTCGCTTTGAGTGGGTTGATGAACTCCCGGCGGCAGCCGATGAATACTGGGTGCAGCAGGCGGCAGAAAAGTTTCGCCGCCTGGGCCGCCTGGGGCCGGACTACGTGGTATACCTCTCGCTTTTCCGGGCCCTGGAGGAAAATGCCCCCCAGATCCCACTGCGGGAAAGCATAGAATTACAGCCTGGGTTTTACGCCCGGATCGATAGGGTGGCCAGCCCGGAGCGGGCCACACTGATAGTCGTGCTGAGCGAAAAACCATAAGTTAAAAAAAACGAGGCAGAGGCCGCCAAAGGAGTGGCGCAGCAGGCAAAGGCAACAATAATTATCAATTATTAATTTGTATTCACTTGATAATCATCAGTTTAATCAAAACAATTACATTCTTCAATTATTTGGTTTCCGACAAATTGTCAGTGTTTTTTTTTGCTTGGCCGGGGCATATTCTGTACTTTTACTTCTCTAAGAGACAGTGCCGAGCGAGCAACTTATTTCCAATCGTTTACCATTCATCAAAGCCGTGCTTTCTTCGCCAAGGCCCTGCCCTGCCTGGCACTGTCATATTGATTTTAATAGTGAGCATTCACCTCATAAAGATTTGAAGTATCAGCAAGTTAGACGAGCTCCGCTGCGTGTTGTAGCGGGGTTCTTTATTTATGAGAAATTCCCTCCTCTTATTCGCTTCCCTTATTTTAAGGTTTCCTGAAAGGAACTGAGTATATTTGCGGCGGCAAAACAAGAACTGCCTGCCAGCTGTTGGCATATCATGATCAGACGAAACAATCAAACCAGACGATATGGATAAATTTGACCTCATTGTAATAGGAAGTGGGCCTGGCGGCTACGTCGCTGCGATCCGGGCTTCTCAGTTGGGCATGAAAGTAGGAGTGGTGGAAAGAGAATCTCTGGGCGGTATTTGTCTCAACTGGGGGTGCATTCCCACCAAGGCATTGCTCAAGAGCGCCCAGGTGTTTGAATATATTCAACATGCCACGGATTACGGCATCAAGGTAGATAAAGCAGCTGTTGACTTCGATGGTATGATCGAGCGCAGCCGCGGAGTGGCCAATGGCATGAGCAAAGGCATCAACTTTCTCTTCCGCAAGAACAAGATCACCGTCCTCGACGGTACCGGCAAGCTCCTGCGTGGGAAGAAAGTGGAAGTTACCGATGGCGAAGGGAAAAAGAAAGAATACAGCGCCGAGCACATCATTATTGCTACCGGTGGCCGGGCCAAGGAACTGCCGAACGTGCCCATCGACGGCAAGAAGGTCATCGAATACCGCAAGGCGATGACCCTTGAAAAACAGCCCAAGAAAATGGTCGTCGTCGGGGCAGGGGCCATCGGTGTGGAATTTGCCTATTTCTATCACTCTATCGGTACGGAGGTCACCGTTGTGGAATTCCTGGAACAGGGCCTCGTTCCCAGGGAAGATCCCGATATTTCCAAAGAACTGGGCAAGATCTACAAGAAGAAAGGCATAAATGTGATGGGTAATACCTCCGTGGAGTCAGTAGATACCAAAGGGCGGGGATGCAAAGTGACGGTTAAGGACCGTAAATCGGGAAAAACCGAAGAGCTGAGCTGTGATATAGTGCTCTCGGCGGTAGGCATTACTCCCAATACGGAAAATATTGGTTTGGAAACGCTGGGTATAGAGGCCGACCGTGGAATAATCAAGGTCGATGAATTCTATCGCACCAATGTCGCCGGCATTTACGCCATCGGCGATATCATTTCCGGCCCCGCCCTGGCGCATGTGGCCAGTGCTGAAGGCATCATCTGTGTGGAGAAGATCGCCGGAGAGAACCCTCAGCCGATGGACTATAATAACCTTCCCTCCTGTACCTACTGTGTTCCGGAAGTGGCTTCGGTAGGCTATACCGAACAGGGCGCCAAAGACGCCGGCTATGAGATCAAGGTAGGTAAGTTTCCTTTCTCCGCCTCGGGGAAGGCCAGCGCAGCCGGAGCTAAGGAAGGCTTTGTAAAAGTCATTTTCGACGCCAAATACGGAGAATTCCTGGGCGCCCATATGGTTGGATACAATGTGACGGAGATGATCGCCGAGGTGGTCGCTGCGCGCAAACTGGAGACCACCGGCCATGAGATCATCAAGACGGTTCACCCCCACCCCACCATGAGCGAAGCAGTTATGGAAGCCGCTGCTGCTGCCTATGGGGAGGTGATCCACCTGTAAAGCATACGAGCATAACAGCTTTCGGGGGCAGGCACTTTCTGAGGGCCTGCCCTCTTTCCCTTTCCGGCTTTAGCTGAATTTACTGCGCACCCTCTCGAATACGCGCTCAATGAAGCGTTTATCGTCCGTTATGATGGTCGCCTTCCCCTGCATTTCCCGGGAGGGTTCTATTCTGCGGCCCAGGGTGGTGAGCAGGCCGTTTGGGAAGCCGACTTCTACTGATATGTTTCCTTCTATGGGCAATTGGCTCTTATCCCGCACTACACCGATCACTGCGCCGTATTCAGCGAAGGAGTAGCTGTCGAATTTGACCACTACGCGCTGCCCGGGGCGTATCTTTCCCGATTTCGCCATGTCCACCTTTACCAGGCCAATGGTCTCTATTTTCTTAAGCGGCACCACCACCCCGATCTCCTTGTCTTTCTGTACATACTGCTGCTCATTGATACTCTCCATGTTAAAAGAGACGATGCCATCGATGGGAGAGGAGATGACGTATTGGTTTTTCCATTCGTCTACGGCCTTTTGCAGTTCCTGGAAGCTTTCGCGCAGGGCGATGGCCGCTTCCTGCCGGTCTTCCTTGGTGCCCTCGCGCACCCCGCCCATTTCCGCCCGTATGCGTTCGATGTCCAGTTCTTTGCTCTTCATGGAGGCCTCTATGCTTTCGCGGGTTCTGCGCAGGCTAAGCAAGTTCTCCCGGGTACGCTGTACGCGCTCTTCCGCCAGGAGGTTTTCCCGGGAGAGTTGTTCTTCGCGGCGCAGGCGCTCTTCCACGGATTCGATCTGCCGGTCGATGGCCGCCCAGCGTTCGCGGTCGCTGCGCAGCATGCTCTGTACTTTGCTCAGCTCTTTGCGCAGCTGTTGCAGGCTGAGGTTATCGTAGGGGTTGGAAAGGAATTGCTGGAGATCCTGCTGCCGGCGGTAAAAGGCATAGAGCTCGTCTTTCAGTTCTCCCAATACCAGCCCGCCCGGCAGGGAAAGGGAAAGGAGGTTCGAATCTAAAGGGGTGCTTCCGAGGGACAGGATCGCAGTTTCCAGGGTGAGTACATCCTCCAGGTTGGCATTATTCTCAAAAACGATGAGCACCTCGCCCGCCGAAACGA
>CAYVVK010000147.1:0-8030 GCA_964454855.1 uncultured Phaeodactylibacter sp.
TCAACGTGCTCGGCATGGCCATGGAGCGGGGCCGAACCGCTCTGAGTTTATAACCGAATTTCAACCGCTATGGCCCAGAAGGTATTACTGTTTAACCCGAGAAGCGCCGATTATAAGGCACGCATCCCCAACTCCATACTGCAGGTGGCCGCCAGTATCGACGGCCGATATGAGTGGGTGGTGGTGGATGGAAACCTGGAAACGGGCCCACAGGCCAGGATCATGGAATATCTTAATGAGGGGGGCTTCGGCTTCTTTGGAACAACCGTCATGCCGGGGCCGCAGCTCAAACAGGCCATCCCCATCAGTAAGGCGGTGCGGCGGAAATTTCCGGAGATCACCAACATCTGGGGCGGTTATTTCCCTTCCAACCACCCGGAAGCGGTGCTGCAATCGGGCTACGTAGATTTTGTAATTAACGGGCCCGGCGACCACGCCTTCCCGCAGCTGCTGGACGCCCTGGTGAAAGAAGAGGATTTCCGAAACATTCAGAGCCTGGTCTTCCGAAACGAAGCGGGAGAGGTGGTGAAAACACCCAAAGAGCCGCTGCTGAACTATGATGACTTGCCGTCACTGCCCTATGATAAGCTCAACCATTTCTACCCCGTCCGAAGTTACCTGGGCCGCAGCTACCTCGGCGAACGGACCATCGCTTACCACAGCAGTTTCGGTTGTCCTTTCCGCTGTGCCTTCTGCGCCGTAGTGCCCATCTACCAGGCGCGCTGGAACGGCAAGTCGGCGGGAAAGGTATACCAGGACATTAAGTACCTCAAAGAAGAATACGGCGGCGACGCCATAGAATTTCACGACAACAACTTCTTCGTCTCCGAAAAGCGGACGGTAGCTTTTTCCAAGCTGATCCGCAAAGAGAATATGAACTGGTGGGGCGAGGCCCGCATCGATACGCTGGATAAGTATAGCGACGACAGCCTGGCGCTGATGCGCGAGGCCGGCTGCCGGATGATCTTCTTCGGCGCCGAATCGGGAAGCGACCAGCTGCTGCAGTTCATGGATAAGGGTGGCAAGCAGAGCGGAAGCCAGATCCTGAATTTCGCCGAACGCCTGAAACAGTTTGACATTATCCCCGAGTACTCCTTCGTGCTGGGCTGGCCAGCCGACAGTAAACAAGAGGCCCTGCGGCAGGTGGAGGCCGAGATCGATTTCATCCGCCGGGTCAAAGATGTCAACCCCGAAACGGAGATCATCATCTACGTGTATAGCCCCGTACCCACGGAAGGTTCGGAGATGTTTGAAAAGGCCAAGGCACAGGGCTTTTCGTTTCCCCACAAACTGGAAGATTGGCTGGAACCCGAGTGGGAACAGTTCGACCTGCGCAAAAATCCCCTGACGCCCTGGCTGACGCCAAAGGTGGTTGACAAGATCCGTGATTTCGAAACGGTGCTGAACGCCTATTACCCCACGGTTTCCGACATCAAGCTCAGCGGCCTGCAGCGCAGATCGATCCGTGCAGCAGCAGCCTGGCGCTACCGCCTGGGGCTGTATGATTATCCCTACGAACTCAAAGCCCTGCAACGGTTCTGGCTGAAATACCGGCAGCCGGAGTTGGAGGGGTTTTAGGATTCTTGATTCAGGCGATAATCTGCAAATTGAACGATAAACCACGCCCCATGCGAAAGATCATCAGAGTATTCATGGATTGGTTCTACCGGCCCTTATTGCAGCGTTATCTGCGAAAGGACCGCACCTATACTTACGACAATCTGGAGCTCGTCATCCTGCAGGGCGTTTTTCATCCTGCTTTTTTCGGGAGCACCTTTGCCTTTCTGGAATTCTTAAAACAGCAGAGCCTGAAGGGCAAAAAGATACTGGAGATCGGCTGCGGCAGCGGCCTGCTCTCTCTGGAAGCCGCCCGTATGGGGGCCAGGGTAGTCGCTGTAGACATCAACCCGGAGGCGGTGAGATGTACCCGGGACAACGCCCGCCGCAATGGACTGCAGGTAGAGGCCATCGAATCCGACCTGTTCACCGCGCTGCCTGCCGAACAATTCGATTGCCTCATCGTCAACCCTCCCTACTTTGAGGGGGTGCCGGAAGAAGAGGCTTCCCATGCCTGGTATTCCGGAGAAGGGCACCAATTCTTCCACCGTTTTTTCGAGCAGCTGCCGCAGTATGTAAAACCGAAAGGCAAAAGCTGGATGGTCCTTTCCGAAGTTTGCGAACTGGCCCGCATCCACCGCATTGCCGAGCAAGGGCGGTGCATGATGAAAGAATGTTACCGCTCCCAGCGCGTTTTCGAGCAATTCATGATCTACGAGATCGAGCATGAGGCTGCTAAGGAAGCCGAAAAGGACGGGCGGTGAGCAGCACAACAGCCTTCCCCAAAGCCTCTCCTGGCCTGATCAGCCTGATGCTGATCCTTTTGCTCGGTATGGCCCTCCTTTTTAAAACCCGGCAAGCGCCCATCGGCGATTTTGCCAACTACTACTACGCCAGTGAACTGTTGCTGGAAGGAAAGTTCAGTAAAGCGGTATACGAACCCTACCTTTTCAACCTGGAAGTCAGGCAGCGGGCGCCTGAGGCGCTGTACGTCAATTACACGCCTGTCCCCCCGGTTAGTGCCCTTTTCTACCTTCCCCTGGCAGCTGTGGGAGACATTCACCAGGCAAAGCGGATATTCAACCTCCTCACTTTTGCCCTTTTCCTTATCGCCTGCCACCGCCTGCTTCCCCGCCTTGCCCCGGAGCGGGAAAGCTGGCTGCTGCTCGCCCCCGCCCTGCTCTACACTCCCCTGCTCAATAATTTCTTTCAGGGGCAATCCTACCTCCTGGCCCTGGCCCTGATCATGGAAGGTTTCCGGCAATGGCAGCAAAAGCGGAAGGTGGCCGCCGGCCTGCTCTGGAGCGTTCCCATTGCCCTGAAGCTTTTCCCCCTGATCCTGCTGCTTTTTCTGATCGTCCAAAAAGATGGGAAGAGCTTTTTATGGACGGTGGCCTTCAGCCTGCTGTTCGCTCTCAGCCCCGCCCTGTTCCTTCCCTGGGAGATAGTGGCCGGCTATTTCACCGATATCGCTCCCCGCCTGTTCCGGGGTGAGATCAATGACCCTTTTGCCATCCTGTATCAATCGGCCCGGGTACTGATCAATAAGGCATTCGTGCCGGACGCTCACCTTAACCCTGCCCCACTCGCCCATCTGCCCGGGCTGGCCCATGCCCTGCACCTTTTTTACCAGTTTGCCGTGCTCAGCATGTCGGCCCTGATCATGATGAAGGAAAAGATGCCGCCCTTTGCCCGCTTGTCGCTGGCTCTGCTGGCCGGCCTTCTGCTGACGGGCTACGGATCCAGTTACAGTATGTTGTTGCTTTTTCTGCCTTTTCTGGCCTTCTCTTCCTGGTTTGTCCGCAGAAAACTGCGGTTAGGGGCAGCTTTACTGCTGGCCCTGGCGGCCAATGTGCCCGCCTATCGCTTACAGGAATGGCCATTGCTGTGGCAGTTTCCCCGGCTGTACGCGCTGCTGGCCGTGCTCGCTCTTCTCGCCTGGGCACAACGGCCGCGCCTGCGGTGGGAGGTGCTTTTACTGGCCGCCCTGCTGATGCTCGGCAAGGGATGGCTCAGCCGCCCGCCCTTTCCTACCGAGGGCGATTATTACCTCGCAGATGGCAGGCACGGCATCATCTACCATTTTGAGGTGAAAGGCGGGAAACTCGCCCTCGATCATTTCAGAGGAGAAGGAGCCCAGCGTACCCTTCTCCCCCTTATGGATTCCATCTGGCAGGACCCGGAACTGCAGCTTATCGATAACCAGATCCACTTCCGGGGCAGGCAGCTGGCCTTCGGCAGAAGCAGAAAACGGCAAGCCTGGCGGCTGAATGAAAATGAAGTGCTGTACCTGTCCGATGAAGGAAGGGGCGCAGGTTTTTATACTTTGAGAAAAATTCGGTTGCCATGAAGCTGCATTCCTCCTGGCACTACTACGAGATCAGCGGGTGCCCAAAACACTGGAAGGCTTTCTGGAAGCGCACAGCCTGGACAGCGCCCTGGCCTTTCCGGTACTGGAATCCACGGTTTTGAAAGAACACCGCATGATCCGTTTTGCCGTATCTCCTCATGCGGAACACCTGGCCTTTCTGGCGCAAGAGAGCCCGGAAGGCATCAGCCGCCCCGTTTTCCATATCGACGCTTACGAAGCCTTCGGCATCCTGCCCAACGGGCAACTGCGTTTCGCGATATACGATGCGCAGGGAAAACTGGCCCCGGCAGCCCGTCAATTCGTGTTATGCGCCACTGGCGATCAGGATGATCGCGGCACGAGGCCCAACTGTTCAAACTCCTGCAACCTTTGCCGGTAGGCCTTCAGGATGTGTCGCTGATAATCATCGGGATGGTACTTCGACTCTCCCGGAGTAGCCCTGAGGTCCTGGTCAAAATGTTCCATGGGGAAACCCTTCCAGCTGAACTTATGGCGCCACCACCATATGGTAAGGCGGTGCAGGCCGTCATTGGCCCAGTGCCCCCAGCGCTTATAGAAGCTCAGTTCTCCAAGGCGTTTAGCTAAAGAGGGCCGCTCTTCAACGGGAGCCGCCAGTTGCTGCAGCGGGTTGCAATTGGGAAAATAGGACTTTACCCAGGGGTTGGCCCGATAAAAGGCCTTGTGCATGTCCAGCCCATACATCGGCAGGATGGTGATGCTTTCCAGGGCGGTATAAAAATTCTTGTCCTTGAGTTCCAGTTCTTCCTCTCCGAGGAAGTAGTTCATGCAGAAATCGTGCTGTTTGCCGAACAGGTAGGTCAGTTTTTTAAAGAAGTGGAGCAGGGTCCTGCAGATCCATAGCCGGCGGGAACGCACGATGATGAAATAATCGATATCTGCCGCCTCATCGGCGGAGTATTTGGACAGCGAGCCGGAGATAGAAACGGCTCGCACAAAAGGAAACTGGCTGATCAAAGCTGCATTGCGGCGGGCGGTTTTCAGCTTTACCCGGGAATGGCGGTAGTTGCGTTCCCTTTGGCTGACCCACTCCCTTTTATCCCGCATGAGGTAATATTCTCCGAACTGCCAGAGCTGGCCATTTTTTACCAGTTCGGGCAATACCTCAGCTACCCTTCGGAGTGTGGTTTTCACCCCACAGTAACGGTGGATCTCTTCTGCGCGCAGTGGGAAGGAGAAGATATCAAAATAAAGCAGCGTCTTTATGATTTCTTTCTTGAGTTCTTTCATGTGTGTTCTCCAATATAGTGCTTAAAACCTGATTCCCAGCATGAGCTGCACGGTTTGCAGCATGATGCGCAGTTCCAGCCCCAGTGACCAGCGGCGGATGTACAGCAGGTCCAGCTGAATGCGCCCCTTGAGTTTGTGCCGCGAGTTGACCGGCCCTTCATAGCCATTGACCTGCGCCAGGCCGGTGATCCCCGGCAGTACATTATGCCTGAGGTGATAAGGAGCGCCGATAAGCTCGGTAAAAACCGCGTCATCACTGAGGCAGTGTGGGCGAGGGCCTACGATGCTCATCTCGCCTTTCAGCACGTTGAGAAACTGGGGCAACTCATCCAGCTTGTGATAGCGCAGGTGCCGACTCAGGGAGGTGAGGCGTTCTTCTTTCGGGCCGACGCCCATTTTCATGGTCCGCAGTTTAAAACAGCGGAAGCGCCGGCCATGGCGCCCTATACGCACCTGAACGAAGAATACCGGCGCACCGAGGTCTATCAGTACGAGCAGGCACAGCAGGGGTAACAGCCAGGATAAGAACAAACAGATCGCTATTCCGGAGAGTACAATATCCATACCCCTCTTGACGAAACGGTACTGCCAGGATGCCGGCCCCTGCCAGATGCTTTTCTTGCCGGGAAAAAGCGCCGGGCCTATCCAGGCTGGCCTGGCCGAGGCGGCCTCAGTGCGCATTGGCAAAGGCCCGTTCCCCTGGAAATCGGCTGAATTCATGATCTTGAGCTTAGGTGAAAAAAGGAAGAGAGAAAAAACGCAATGAATACTACCCCCCGCTGCCGTTCCAGCACTCCCTCAATGCAGGCAAATGCCGTAATGACAGCCACAAAACAGATCAGCGGATGCCTCCACCCCATTTGCAGGCCGGCATACCAGCCGTAGCCCAGCAGGCACAGCAGGCAGGCCAGGGCCGGAAGGCCGGCCTGTACCCAGCTTTGCATATACTGGTTGTGGAAGTTATAGTCCAGGTAACCTTTATCTCCGAGCTGTGGGTTACCATGATAAAGGTTGTAAGCCCTGATGGTGGCATTCATCTGGCGCCGGGCATCTCCTACCCCTAGCCCGGCCCACAGGGCCCGTTCTTCCTGCAGGGCCTCCCAGCCGAATTTCAGGAATAGGAGCCGCAGAGTCAGGCCGTTAAAAGGCGCATCATATTCAAAGCGCTCCTGTGTGAGGACGTCAAAGCGGGAATCCACCAGTTGCTGAAAACGCGAGCGTGTAAAGCCAAGCATCAACACTCCGCTGATAAACAACAGCAGCCCCAGGCTCAGCCCCCACCGCCACCTCTTCCCGGCTATCTGTGAGCCTCCCAATTGCAAAAGGCGCAAAAATCCATACCCGGCCAGCAGAAATATAAAAAGCCGGGAAGACAGCAATACGATGCCTGCTGCAAAGAAAGCGTAGAGCGCCGGCAAAACGCCCGTTCTTTCCAGCAGGAGAAAGGCTTTCTCCCTGCTGAGGTGATCCAGGAACACCACGGCCATCAGCAGATAAAAGGAAAAATAAACGGCATTGAACTCATCCAGCACCCAGCTCAGCGCGTGATAGAAAAAAACGGCCGTTTCGTCCAATGTAAAGTACAACCACACCGCGTGGCCCAGGCTGGCCAACAAGCCCAGCCCACACCCGGCGATCAGGCTGAGCATGGCATACTGCAAAACACGCCGGTTAAACCCCTCATCCATAGCCACCGCCAGCGGCAAGGCCAGCAAGGCCGATTTCTTCTCCACGACCAGCCAACCGTGGCCAAGGTCAGCAGACCACAGCAGGGAAAGGGCGTTGAAGAAGTATAACAGGACGAAGGGGTATACCCACTTCTCCCTCAGCGCCCGGCGAAAGCGCTCCGCCAGGCTTTCCTGCATCAGCACCAGAGCCACAAACCCTATCAGCACAAAAGTGCTCAGCCGTTCCGAAAAGCAAAGCGTAAACGGAAGGAGGATGAAAAGAATTTGCCCTATGTTATTGCGTATCTTCAAACGGCCTTTTTTATGGTTTTTGCCGGGCCCGATCCCAGGCTTTGATAGAAAAGGGCCTCAAACCGGCGGGCAACCTCTTCCCAGCGGTAGTCTATCCGTATCTTTTCTTCATTTCCGGAAACCCACCCTTCTACCTCGCCCGAAACAGCTATCTCCTGAATAGCCCGGCGGACCCCTTTCTCGTCCTGAAAATAAAATGCTTCCTCGTTCAGTACTGCCCGGTTAAAGGGATTGTCGTGGGCGCAAATGGCCACCCGGCAGGCCATGGCCTCCAGCAGGGAGGGATTGGTGCCTCCTACAGAGTGCCCGTGAAAATACAGGCGGGCGTAATGGCGCAGGCTGTCCAGTACTTCCTTTTGAAAAACAGCGCCCGGAAATCGGATCGCGGTATCTCCGTACCGGCGCAGCAGATGGCGGCCGAATGCATTTCCGTGATCTCCGATGATAAGCAGCGGCGCCTCCACCCTGCTGTCCAGGTAACCCTGAATGATGGTTTCCAGCTGATTTTCGGGAACGAAGCGGGCAATGGCCAGGTAGTAGGTTTTTGGCCTTAGGCCGTAGGGGGTGAGGTGGCCGGTTTCCGGCCGGATGTCTGCACAAGCACCGTAAGAGATGAAGGCGGCATCTCTTCCGTAGGCCTGTTTCAGGTGATGCTTAATGGCGGTGGAATCAGCCACCAAAAGGTCTGCCCGGCGCGCAGCCCAGCCCTCCATTTTACGGAGGAACCAGCGCACGGCCGTATTGTATTTCGAGCGTTTCCACTCCAGGCCGTCCATGTGGATGATGTTGGGGCAGTTGCCCGGCCAGAGCGGGAACCAGATGGTGTTGCTGGTATAGCCCAGTTGCAGAAGGACATCAAAATCGCGGCGGCGGGC
>CAYVVK010000147.1:8040-11528 GCA_964454855.1 uncultured Phaeodactylibacter sp.
TACCCAGCCGATCTTCCGGGTCCCGGCAGAGTATGCGTTGCACGCCCCGCCAGGAGCTACGCTGGCAGGGGTGAGAAGAAGAACAATAGGCCCACACGCGATGCCCTTTCTGCACCAGTATTTCGGAAAGGTACTGCGCAAACTGCTCGTAGCCGCCGTAGTGGTTGGGCAGGCCGCGGCAGCCCAGAATGCCGATCCTCAGTGCTTGTTCTTGGTTTTCCGGCATATCCTAATGTTTGGCGGTGGCGCTACCGAAGAGGGCATTCTTAACCTTTACGGCGGGGTCGTAGATGCGGGCGAGAAACCGCTTTACCGGCTGGCCCTCCTGCACGAACCAATCGGTAGTGCGCGGCCTTTCGATATGCCTTCGGTGCTCGGTATAGGCGTAGGCGGCAATGGAAGTCCGGTATTTTCCCGGAGGAAAGCGGATGGTATCGTAACCGTGCAGGGTATAGTTGCAGGTCTGCTGTATGACCAGGCGGTTAAAGGGCACCTCCACTTCCTTGCGTGCTCCGCTGCGGAGGTCTTCCAGTTTGAGTTGGCCGCCGTGCTCCGGCAGCCAGCCCTTATTGAGATAAAGCAGCAGGTTGAGGCGTCGGTACCAGAATTTGTGAAGGGGATGATAGTTGAAGTCGAGGTGCATATCCAGGAAACTTCCTTCTTTGCCCTGGTGGAGCCCTCCCCCGTGAAAGGCCTTGTCCACGAAAACGGCCTCATTGGTAATGAACTGCAGGAAAGACTGAAAGCGCTCGGAAGCCAGGCTCTCATAAAGCGCTTCGAAGCGGGGGGATATGTTCCAGAACCTGGATTTTTCAAACTTGTTGCTGGCAAATACGTAATCCCTGCTTTTGGTGTGGATGTCCGGGATCTCCCGATAAAGCGCTTCGATATCTTCTTCCTCGCAAATGCCATCCAGGGCCAAATGGGGAAAGGGCCGGGCCAGCAGGTAGTCCATCCTCAGTTTTTCTTTCCGGGCCTCCAGGTAGTCGATCCTAATCATAGGTAGCAGATAATTTAGTATTTAAGGCCAGTTCGTACCCTTTCAAAGTTTGCCTTGCTGCCGCCTCCCAATGGTAGTCTTTCCGTATCCGCTCAGCGAGTGCGGTATTCAGTGGCGCCTCGTAAGCCTGCAAGACAGCTTCCCGGATGGAATCGGGTTCGGCCGGTTCGCAGTACCAGGCGTCATCGCGAAAATATTCCCGCACATCTCCCCGATCGCCTACGACTACATTGCAGCCCATCAGAGCAGCTTCCAGGGACGAAAGCCCTGTGGTTTCGAACCAACTGGGCAGGACGTGCACGCGGGCGCTGCGGTAATGCTCCCGAAGCTGTGCTGAAGATACGTAGCCGGTAAAATGAATGTTTGCTGCAGCTATCCTGCGGCATTCTTCGTAGTACCGCTTCTGGTTGTCTGCAGGGCGGCCTACCAGATACACCTCCAGTCCGGTATGGTTGAGGGCCCTGATCAGGTTGAGCTGGTTCTTCCTCCCCTCTATTCTCGATACACACAAAACCCTGGAGGGGTTGCCTGCCGCCGGTGCACTATATTGTGCCAGGTTCACTCCGTTGGGCACGACGACATATGGCCTGCCCACTCCATAATCCTGCAGCAGGCGCCGGTACTCGCTTTCCGAATTGGGCAGCAGGCAGGCCGCTCCCTTCAGGATGCGCTGTATAGAGCGCCGGTGCCCCCGCCAGAGAAAAGCGTAACTGCTCAGGGGATTCCCTTTCAGGAGCCACTTGCCGACGGTCTTGAGGTATTCCACCCCGTCGCGCGATAAGAAGCGATAGGCCCAGCCCACCGCATCCCGGCGGTACAGGCGGTCGAATTCATCGTACAGGCAGTAGACGGTAGAGACGATATAAGGCCTATTCGTCCTCTGCAGATGCCCGATGATGTCCTCCGGGTCGATGATGTTGAAAAAGTGAAGCAGATCGTAGTTCTCATACCGGGGGCAGGAAGGGTTGACGTCCACTGCTACTCCCCTTTGCCGCAAGGCAGCTGCAGTTTGCAGTACCTGTGTGGTATCTCCTCCCGGATAGCCCAGCAGGTCGGGACGGGCCAGCATGAGAATACGCAGTTGCTTCATGGCAGAAGGCGTCGGCTGAGTGTTAGGGAAAGGTAGTCATTTTACCGCTCAAATACTGCTACACAGCGGACAAAGCTCTCAATGGGCCCTTTCCTTATCAAAGCGGGGAAAAGCGGGCAGGAATACGATCACCCAGGCGAGATATTCGTAGATATTGGTCAGGTAGCTGCCGGTAAACTGGTAAATAAAAAGAAAGGCAAAAAGCATCAGCCGATAGTAGTTGCGGTATACGCCCGTAGCCACGAACAGCACCACCTGAGCCAGGATGCGGCCAACGGCCCCCAGCAGCCCGAAGGTGGCCAGCGTTTCCGCCATGGTATTGGGAATGCGCACCAGGCCGGCCCATTCTCCTTCGTAATTATAGTAGTTGACAATGATGTCCTGCCCTACTTCCTTGACCTGCCCCAGGCCCGCCCCCATCAGGTAACTGGTTTCTCCCAAAATGCGCCAGGCCAGCAGAAAGGCCTCCCAGGTGCGGCCGTTGGCGGAGGTGTCATGGCCAGCCAGCACTTTGTCGATGCGGTCGGCCACGGGGTTGAAGGGAAAATATTCCTGCATGACAAAGGCCACTCCCCCACTGATCAACAACAGGTAAAAGGTAGCGAAGAATACCTTGCGCCGCCGCAGCAGCCGCCAGGCGTGCAACAAAAAGATGAGCAGCACCGCCAGGGCCAGCCCCCCCAGCACCCCGAAGGAAAGGGAGAGCAGCAGGGACACAGCCAGCAGCAGTACTTCCAGCAGATGCCTGTTCTGCCTGCCGAAGAGGAAAGCGGTAAAAAAATACAGGAATATCGGCGCAAGCTGAAGCGAGTAAAAAGAAGGTTCATACACCAGCATCTTCAGGCGCGGGAAGGCGGGGATAGCCGGGTGAATGGGTACGAAATACCAGAACAGCTCATTGAGGCGGGGAATGGCAAGCACCAGGACAGCCAGCCCGGTGAACAGGGTATTGTAAATGGTGATCTGCCGGAAATAATGTGCAAGCCTGTCCAGGCGAACCTGCAGAAAGTGATAGGCCCAGATGGTGAAGATCACGGCACTGCTGAAAAGCAGGTAGGACTTCAGGTATACGCCCGGCAAGGCCTCCGCCACCCGGATGTGGTAGTACCAGAGCGGCAAGGACAGGGCCGCATAAACCGCCAGCCCTTTCCAGTTTCCCCGGCGCAGAAGAAGAAGAAAAAACAATGGAGTCAGCAGAGTGGTATACAACAAGCCCGCCGGCAGCAGAAAAGTATTGAAGAAAAAGAAGCCGGCCAATAGCAGAGTGGAAGGCGCTACCTCTTCCTGCCGCCAGCCTGTTTTTCCCTGCCCTGAAATCATAAATACGGTATTGATTGGGCGCAAAATATATAAAACGACACATTTTCCTGCCTCCCTTTTTCCATAAAAGCACTAAAT
>CAYVVK010000148.1:0-11511 GCA_964454855.1 uncultured Phaeodactylibacter sp.
GGGTTCAGCCCCGGAAACTGCGTGGGCGGCAGGGTGCCGTCGCCCTCACGGCGAAGGCCCCACCAGGTAAGGCCGTTGGCGTCGGTGCGCAGGGCAGGCGCAGCCGGGCTGGCCGCCCGGTTGTCGTTGCCCATGGTGAAGCCTTTTTCCGGCCCGCCGCTGGTGAACCCTACCATAAAAGCATAGCTTTTTCCGCCCTCCAGCATCAGTTCCGCCTCGCCCTCTAAGTCCCAGCGGATGTAGCGCAGGTGGCCGGGTTCTCCACCGTCTTGTGTTGTGGGTGGAATATCGGGGAAAGTACCGCCGCGAATAATAGCAATCGGCGTATAGGTGATGCCTTCCAGGTAGTCGTCCGTACGGTGGTTGGTATTAAAACCGTGGGTGGAGGGCGTGCCCTGCGGTGTCCCATTGTCGTTGATGACAGGCGTGCCTTCCAATTCGAAGAACTGGATATATACCTCGGCACCCGGAGTGCCCGTCAGTATGGCCTTATCGCCATTGCCGGTGCGCAGCACGATGGCGTCGATGTGCAGCGTCGTATCGGCCGGTACGTTGAAGGTTTGCCCCAGCTCGCGGTTGCGCTGGTAATAGCCCTCGTCTTTCCACTTCAGGGTGGCCTCGTCGTTGCGGCGCACGCTGGTGTTGCCGCCCAGGTTGGACACATTGTGGGAAAGATACGGGGGCACTACCCTCGGATGGGGGCTGTATTCCTTGCCCAGGTCCTGGAGCAGCAGGCCGTTCTCGATGGGGGTGATGGTGTCGCAGGAGAAGGCAAGGCTGTTTGAAGCCTTGAGCTGTGGGGCAATAAAAAGGAGCGCCAGGGGGATCGAGAATATAATTCGAAATTTCCACCCCCCAGCCCCCGCCAGTCCATACGGGCCCGTTTTACAGGGCGGGGGAGATCCTACAAAATGATGGCAATTCATGAAAAATATTAGCACGGCCGTAAATATTTTAAAGTTTTAACTTATTCTATCCCTTTCACCACGATCTCCTTGCCTGCCAGTATTAATTCCGCCCCATCCTCATTCACGGATTGCAGATAATCGAACAGCTCTCTTCCCTTGCCTTCGCTGGGGTCGTAGAGGCGGACGAACTGGCCGTCTTCCCGCCAGGTGGGCACCAGGGAAACGGCCTGCAGGCGCCTGTTTTTGACCACCAGGCGCGCCAGCAGGCCTTCGCGATACCGCTCATTGCGCCTGCTGCGGCGGTCATCGAATACATTCTGCCCCAGGCTATAGAGGATGGGCTTCCCCTTGTACAGTTCGATCTTCTGGTAGCGGTGGGGCCCGTGGCCGAACACCAGATCGGCGCCGGCATCGATCACCGCTCTGGCAATATCGGTTTGGTAGGAAACCGGCTTATAGGTGTCGGAAACGCCCCAGTGGTAGGAGACGATGACGACATCTGCCTGTTCTTTCAGCTTTCTGATGTCTTCCACCATTCTCTTTTCAGAAGTTTCATCCATCCAGGTGATCACGATGGGCGGCTGCCCCGGTTTATCGAGGTTGGGCGGCGGCTGGTAGGCCGTATGCACCTTGATCTGGGCGATGCCCGGCTGGTTTTCGGTAGCGGCGTGATTGGTGGGGAATACGGTGGCGGCGTACTGCATAAAGCCGATGCGCAGGCCGTTCTTTTCTAAAATAACCGGCTGGTGGGCTTCTGCTATGTTTTTCCCTCCGCCGGCATGAGCAATACCTGCCTTGTCGAGCACTTCCAGGCTGCGCATCAGCGCCTGCCAGGGGTAGGTGACGTTGTTGGCCACGCCCACTGCATCGATGCCAGCGGCTGTGAGGGCAGCCACCTGATCCGGATTGGAATGCCGCCAGTTCTTATGGGGGATGTCGCTCTTTTCAGGATCATCGGTTCCACCGGCGAAGGGGCCTTCGAGGTTGAGGATGCGCAAGTCGGCCGCTTCCAGGGTCGGTATCAGGTATTTGAAGGCCTCTTCAGGCTTTTCCCGGTACTGGAAGTTGTTGTCGCCCATGATAATAATATGAGTAGCTTCTTCCTCATTGCTGGTGAATGGCCAGGGGGTGTCCTGTGCCAGGCCTGCATGGAAGAGAAACAGAAGCGATAAAGGGAGCAGCTTGTTCATCGGTTTGTTGTTCAGTTTTTCTTCAAATCCCGGTTGTTCAGTTGTTGGTTGGAAAGCCGTTGGTAGAGGCCGTGCTTGCCCTGGGTATCGGAGATAAACATGTAGAGGGAGAGCAGGCCACTGTCTTCGTGGCTGGTTAACATCAGGCGCCCGTCAGTGGAAAAGTCGATGTATTCCACCCGAGGGCAGGGTAGCTGGTGGGCCAGCTCGAGATCCGCAAGGCGGTAAAAAGCCACCATCGGTTCATGCCCGCCCACCGCCAGGAATTGGTTGTCAGGGGTAAAGGCCACCGCTTCGACACGCAATGGCTGCTCGAAGGTTTTGAGCAGTTTGCCACTTTCCATATCGTACAGGCGGGCAGTATGGTCAAAGGAGCCGGTTGCTACATACTTTTCATTTGGTGACAGGCGCACCGACTTGACGGAGGCACCGTGGCCCTCGTATTTTTGGATCACCTTTTTGGTTTGCATATCGATCAGGCTGGCAAAGCCGTCGTAGATTGTTTTTCCCGTTTCCGGATCGGGTGTTTGTATGTTGCCCGCTACCACCAGGCGTCTGTCATCCTTGGTGAATTCCAGGGAATTAACGGTGGAACCTACTTCGATCTCAGCCATCAGCTCGTAGCTATCGGCATCCCAGAGGAAGACTTCTCCTCCCTCCGATCCGGAAGCAATGATTTTACCATCGTGCGACCAGGTGATGCCATCCAGCCCGCTGGGATGTTCCCAGTTGTGGAGTTCCTTGCCACTATCCACGGCCCAGATGCGGACGAAGAAATCCTCGCCTCCGGTAGCAATGCGCTTCCCATCGGGGGAAAAAGTGACGCATTCCACTTCCGACTCATGCTCCCTTTCCCATAGCAGGGCACCGTCGGCCACCCGCCAGAGCATGACTTTGTATCCGAACTTGGAGGCGGAAGCGGCCAGCCGGCCATCTTTAGAAAACTCAGCGGCTTCCACTGCCCGAAGCTTAGGCGAAAAATCAGCGGCCCGATGCCAGACGGGGATGATCACGGGAGCTTCAGAATCATAAATGGGCTGAGCCCTCGGGGAGGAAAAACTCAGCATAAGAAATAATAGCAATAGTAATCTATACATGATGGTTCTTTTTGTTATCAGGAAACAAGCCCGGTTTCACTCACTGTATAATCACTTTAAGATGCCGGGCCCCCATATTACCTTCCCCTATTCTTAAGACATAGGCGCCGGCGGGCACGCTGGATACATCGAGGGATACTGCCCCGGCAGGGGGATTGGCAAATTTCATTTCTCTCACTACCCTACCCTGCCCGTCGATGAGCTGTAACTGCTCCATAGTATGGTTTCGGCCTTCAAGCCAGATCCGGCCTTTTGCCGGATTGGGGAAAAGCCTAAAACCTCCCTCAACCGAAAGGCCCGCACTGCCTGTGGCCTCAGAGAGCCTGAATACGAAGGGCTCGCTGAGTTCGGACAGCCGGGTGAACCGGCCGATGGCCTGCGCCTGTACGGTATATTCCCGCTCCGGCTCCAGTCCGGATAAGGCGTAGGAAGGATTCGGGAGAATACTGCCTACCTCCTCTCCTTCGAAGAAGAACCGGTACCCCATAATATCGGAGGAAACCGGATGGGCCCAGGAGACGATACCAGAATTCTCCCCGGTCCTGGCCAAGGAAAATTCCCTGGGCGCTTCCGGTGCGCCCTCACCCAGATCCGCGGTATAAAACACTTCCAGTGCCGGCGCCATTACAGAAGATTGGTCGTAGCTGAATGCCGAACGTTTGGATGGAGCCGCTTCAAAACCAATGATCAGGTGGACGGGGCTTTCCGCTGACCAGTTGTCCTGGGAGATTAATTCGTCGATAACCGCTCCGATGTCCGGGCTCCGCTCGCCCGGGCCACTATCTCCTATGGATTGCCAGGCGGGAGGTTCCCAACGAATTACTTCCATCGTGAGGGTGCGTTGGGTAAGGCCGAAACCTGCGCTGGTAAAAGGAACCGGATCTACACTTTTTTCCGCCCGAATGAGAAATACCGTAGGCCCGCTTTGTTCCGCCTTCTGGCTGGTAAACTGAACGAAAGCGCTGTCGATAACGGCACCAGGGGGAATACCGGGAAAAGGAAAGCGGATACCGGTTACTTTCTCTCCCAGGTCCAGGTCGCCGGTAAGATCAATGCTGCCGGAGGCCGTTTCCTCAACATCGTCGTTCTCATCGAGGGGTATGGAAACCGTAAGGTTCTGATCTGCCCCCTCTATGACGGTGTATACCAGAAACCATTCGTCAAAACCGAACCTGTCATCTTCCACTCTCAGCCGGAAATAGTTGGAACCCGGTTCCAGTTGCTCCAGGGGCAGGACGAAGGGCGGGCTATCTGAACGGGCCAGTTCTTCTCCTTCACTGTCCAGGAGTACGGCCGTCAGTGGATCGTCATCGGGATCAGATACGGATACGTACAGGCCAATGCCACTATTATCGATGATGGTGGCCCCCAGTGGAGGAAACACATCCAGGATGTGGGGGTTGGTATTATCAGCGATGGCGGTGACGGTTCTGACAGGCGTACATAAACGATATCCGGTGGCAAACCGTGCTTCGGCAGACAGTTCCAGCACCTCCGCTTCGGTAACGGCAAAGGCATGAGCAAAAGGTGGTGTATCTTTATAAGCGAGTATCTGGCTGTCATTGAAATAGGTAACCGACTCCAGGCTGTCGGTAGCGGCAATGGACAGGCCGATGGGCTCGTTGAGGAATACCTCTGTTTTGTCGCCTTCGATGGCCAGTTCGGCGGTTGGGATTGGGTATCCGCCTTCGTCGATGTTTATTTCAAGATTGGCGCCGCTTTCTTCCAGGCTGAAGCTGCGGGCAAATACCTGCCCTTCGTACTCCAGGTAGACATCGTATTCGCCCAGGAAGCCGCGGGTTTGAAAAGAGCCGGGTGCATCGAGGGTGGCCAGCGTGTCGGTCCACCACTCCTTTTTCACCAGCTCGAACCAGGCGCGGCCGCTTGGTTTTACCGACCAGTCATCGTCATAGATGGCGCCGTTGTTGCGCCACTGCCGGCCGTCCCAGGCGCCCCAGAGGTTGAAGCCCTGAACCAATGGTTCGGAGAATACCGCGTACATTACCCGCTCCATGGCCTCATAGGTATTCTGGTTCATATCAAATTCGGTGACCGCCATGGGCAAATCCAGAACAGCCACCTCCGCCAGGCGCCTTTTCAGCTCCTCCCAATTGGGTATGGCCGAAAAGAAGTGGCCCTGCATGCCGACCCCGTCGATAGGCGCGCCATGGCTCTGCATGGCTTGTATGTACTCGACAAAGCGCTGGTGAAAGTTATTGCCCGACTGGAAGAGGTTGTATTCGTTCGCGATCAGATCCACTTCCGGAGCTGCGGCCTTGGCCCATTGATACCATCGGGCATGTTCGGCGGGCCGCTCCGCCGGCGGCAGGTTGAGGACGAGGCTGGTGATCTCTCCTTCATTCACCAGCTCGTTCACCAGGTCTATTTCATATACGCCGCGGGCCTGCAATATGGGCAGTTGCGCTTCGATATGGGCTTTGATGGTATCCCGCACTACCTCTTCTTTTGTTTTGATCACTACGCCATTCTCTACGATGGCCTGAGCATTGACCACAAAAGAGGGCACGGCATTCCAGCGGGTGATGCTCGGCCAGATGGTGGTATGCCCCCGGTTCTGTATGCCGCGGTCGTTCAGCCAGTCCATCACTTCCAGGTATTTGCTGCGGCTGTACGGCTGCAGCCAGAACTGCCACTTGCCTGCATTTTCCGGAGTGACGGAGTTGAAGTTCAGCAGGTGGGTATAGTAAGGGTGATCGGAATCCAGTCCGAAGCCGTCACTTTCCAGCCCCAGAATATGTTCTATATCAACGGTAGTGCCCCACTTAAAGGCGTGCTCCCGCATTTTAACCTTCAGAACAGCACCTTCCAGAACAGTTCCGCTATCGCTCACTATATCGACGTGGATGTCCGCCATGCGGTGTTCCCGAATGGCTGCTTCGGCGGCCGGCTTCCAGCTTTGGGCAGGCGCCAGCAAAGGCAGCAGGAGTAAAGAAACTAGGATCGCGTATGTTTTTTTCATGCTTATACTATTGGACGCTGCTGTACCCCACCTGGCCGGGCTCGCCTCCGTTGCCTTTAAGGATGCGGTTATGGCCGATCTTTTCCAGCCAGCGTTCCCGCACGACGGGGCCTTCCCAGCCGTTATTGAGGTGAGAAAAGGCTTTGATGTTGCCATGGTTCAGGATAAGGGCAAAGAAGGGTTCATACCAGTAGCCCCAGAGCTCAGCTCCGGAGAGCGCAAAATTCTTTTTGACGGATGTAGCACTCGATTCCACGATCATCACCGGCAGCTCCCGTTCTTCGGAGAACTGCAGCAAGTGATCGAGGCCGGAACCGGTAAACAGCGGTTTTTCCACAAAATGATCTTCCTGAAACTTGTACAGGCTGGTGGCCAGCCAGTTGACGTATTCATCGCCGGGGTACCAGGCTTCGGGATCCAGGCCCTGATAGCCCGGCTTCATACTGGTGACGTACCAGAGGAAGGATACATTATCCACCTGTTGCGCCGTGAGTTTGTCCACAAAACAGCGGTAGGCCGCCTTGTACTGCTCCGGATCGTTTTCGTAAAGGGGGTTATTCACCTCTACGCCGACGGACAGGTATACCGGCCGGTTTAGCTGCCGGAGAAAGCCGGCAAGTTTTGCGATGTTTTCATCGAAGCGGCCCTCGCAAAGGGGTTGGTACTGGGTTTTGTCAACATACATCAGCAGAACGGGCTTCAGCCCTTCGCGGGCCTGAAAGAAAGGGAGGATGCCCGCCAGTTCCCGGCTGTCTGTCAGGTTTGTCGACAGGTCCAGCAGAAGAGAGGAGTAAAGCACCAGCCCTTCCGGCCCGGCCGTGGGCAGGGCGCTGAAGATCTTTTCCTGGTCCTGCTGATAGGTGTGTTGATGAGCCAGATAAAGCAACTTCCCATCGGGAGGCGCCAGATCTGCTCCCCGTTTATCCACCTTTGCCCGGTTGCACTGAAGCCAGGCTCCGCTACAAAGGAGCAGTATAAATATTAAGTGGTATCGGTTCATAGGCCAGGTTTAATAGTGGGCGGCAATGGAAAAGAGCCTCCATTGCCGCCTAAAATGCTGAATAGTATGATATTACTTAACGACCACTTTCTCAGTGGCCAGGTAGTAGCGGCCGTCCATTTCGGCAATAGCGCGCAGGAAATAGATCCCCTGGCTCAGCTGCTGGCTTTCTGCGTTTAGTTCGAAGTTGTGGCCCGCACCGGCGGGGAAGCTTTGGGATGGCAACTGGCGTACCAGCTGGCCGGACAGGCTGTACAGCGCCATGGACACCTCAGCGGCCTGCGCCAGGTCAAAACGAACATTTGCCTGAGCATGAAAGGGGTTCGGGAATACCTTCACGAAGGCAAACTGTGAAGCATCAATTTCCGGGCCGGGCTTGGTACTGGTCATGGCCATCCAGCGGCGGGACCCCAGGGGGTTGCCATCCACCCCGGCGGTAGCCGATTGGGAGGCGGTACTGTAGGCGTAATTGATCTCGTAGTTGTCCGGTTCTTCCTCCAGTACCAGCGACTCCAGGAAGGAAGTCTCCGGATTGTTCCAGCGATTGGCCTTGGCCTGCTTGAGGATATCAATACTCATCGGAGCATTGGTAAAGGTGAGTGGTTCACTGATGTTGTTCTCATAGACCACCTCGTAGCTCGGGTCGCCGTCGATGGCTGCCTGCAGTTCGGGGTTGAACATGGCGGGCATGGTGGCCGTGTCCGGCGTGCCGGCCAGCAGTTCCGGGTTGGTATAGATGTTGTTATTGCGGAAAATGAAGCTGGTAGTGATCGTATCGTGAGCATAGTAATTGAAAACGTAATGCTGGGTTTCCCACTCACTACGGATGCCGAAGAAGCTCATGTTGTAAAAGATGTTGTTTTCTACTTTCACCTTTTGGGCTTGTCCCATATCAAGTGAAGCAAAGTTAAACACCCCACCGTACTGATCAAATTCCACGAGGCCTCCGACATTAACAACCGTATTGTTTGAAAACTCCAGATAGCCGATGGGAGCGCCGTTGATGGAGTGGGTAAGGCGGGCCGTCGTGTTGAAATAAGTATTGTGGGCAAAGACAAAGGTATCGACGGGGTTGCCCCGCTGAAACCAGCAACCTCCATTCTTGGTCCAGCGGTCGCGCTGATAATTGTTGCGCACAATATTATCGATAAAAAACACCCGTTGGTCAACACCATCAGTACGGATCACCTCAAAGCGGTGGTGGTCAAAGAGGCAGTCTTCCACCCAAACTCTGGCGCCAGAGCCTCTGGGGCGGATGGGAGCGTTGTCTGAGTGTTCGCCCGCTGAATCGAGCCCGGCAAAGAATAACCCCTTGAAAGTAAAGTCATCCCGAACACGGATAAAACGCGGAGCCTCCCCCGATGCCGGGTGAACACCCAGCAGGCGCGGGCGGGCGCCTGGGCCCTCTTCGGCTTCCAGCCAGATCGCGTAGTTGGGCTCCCACTGCGTTTCGTACGGATAGGTGGCGTCTCTTCTCAGCACGTACTTCGTTCCTTCCACGGTGGCCGTATCAGTACTGGCCAGGTCGTTCTCGATGAATGTCTTAATGGCATTCAATCCGCCCGGCTCGATGATCATCGTGCGTTGTGCGTAAGCAAAGTTAACGGCCAATGCCAGCACTAAACTAAGCATCGGAATGTTGAAATTCTTCATATCATTACAATTTTGGGTAAGGTATAAGGTTATTGAATCATATTAAGTCCTTGTTGCCCGCCTTTGGCGGCGAAGCATTCAGTGGCTTTTTCCAAATGGCTGCTTTCCAATGGGCGCCGGATTATGGCCCCACGGTGTGTCGTCCATCCCTTTTGTTGCTGCTGTATCTGCCCGGATCGCCTGCCGGGAAGTGCCGGGTTCGGCCCGGTCATCGGTTTCCTGCGCCGCCGGTATACCGGATGCCCAGCCAGGCGAAAGTCCCGAATATGGAGGACCCTCCCGGCAGCTGTCCGCTCCCGGTAAAGGTTCGGTCGTACTGGTTCAGAATATTATTCACATTGGCCTGTATGGTCCAGCTATCCGTAACTTTGAAGTTGGCGCTGAAGTCTACCCGGGAATAGCTGTCGATATAGCCATCCAAGAGCTCATTGGCGCCGATGAAATCAAGCGCGGAACCCTGGTAGCTCCAGGACAGCCTACCCGTGAATTTTCCTTTTTCATAACCGAAGGCTACATTGGCAATATTCGCCGACTGGCCTGGTAGCCCCCCTACCCGGGTGGAATCGTAAAGGGTGGTCGTAAAAGTCTCCAGGTCGAAGAAAGCCACACGCTGCGGGTAGTAGGCCCGGGAATTGATCCGGGAATAGTTGCCGTATAGTATGATACCGTCAAAGGGGCGGGGCAGGAAGGACATATTGGCTTGTACCTCTATTTCCAGCCCACGCACGAAAGAGGTCTCGGTGGCATTCAGGGGCTCGATGACGGTATAGCCGTCCGACAGGCCGTACTCTTCCCCGAAGCGCTCCTCGATGATCTCCCGTTCCACTTCCCGGCCGTAGATGAAATCAATGTTTTCCAGTTCCTTGTAAAAGCCGCCGACGGTGAACAGGCCGTAGCGGTTGTTGAAGAGCGTAAGGAAAGCATCGTAGTTCCAGGCCGTAGTGGGCAGCAGGCTGGGCTCCGAGCGGTTGATCGACCCGCCGTTCGTCCGTATATTGATGAAAGGCGTCAGGTTGTAGAAATCGGGGCGGGTAAGGGAGCGGGTGGCGGCCAGGCGCAGGTCCAGGCCGTTGCTGTTGTCCTGGTTTTGAATGATATTGATGCGCATATTGGCCATCGGCAACAATTCACCGTAGTTTTGTGAACTGGACGCATCCTCGATGGTGCCGGAAACGATAATGGATTCCCCGACCAGCGACTCGTCATAATTGTTCAGCTGTTTCGCCTCGTAGTGGTTATCGGAATGCTCATAGCGCAGGCCGCCCACGAGGCTGACCCGGTTGGCGATGGTCATATCCGTCATGAGGTACCCGGCGTAGGTGTTCTCCTGAACCGTATAATTGCTTTCGCCGGACACGCGCTGGGGCCGCCGCAAGTGGAAGTACTGGTCGAACAACTGTTTGGGCAGGTCGGTGCTGAGTTTGAGCGGGAAGGGATAAGTCCCGTTGAAAAAGTTGCCCGGGTCGTAGCTCTCGTCCCAGAAATTGATGAGGGCCGGGCTGTTACGGATCGAAGCGGCTTCCGGATGATCCTTGAAGTAGGCGTTGACGAAGACTGAGTTCTGCATGTGCGTCTGCCCGGTGGTCTCTCTGCTGCGGTCTCTGACGATCAGCTTGCCGCCCCCTTTAAGGAAGCCACTGGCCCAGAGCCCCATGCGGAAGTTGCGCTTGAGGTTCAGCTGAGCGACCCAGTTGCCGTCCACCCGGCGGTTGACGTCGCCGCCGCCCGGCTGGCCGCCCGAGGCGGTGTAGGGGTCGAAATTGGCAAATTCAGCCGTGCGGTAGGGGTCCACACGGGGAATGTCCAGGTCATTGAGTGGATTCGGTTCGCTGAACCCATATCCGTAACCATAGGGGTTCTCATCGGTAGTCTGAATGTAGTTGACCTTCCAGTCGATATCCAGGGGCAGGAAGTGGTGGTCGCCGCCCAGGCTGGCGTTAAACAGGGCGATATTGGATTTGGAGTGGTTGGCGGTCCACTCTCCGCCATTGGTCAGGGAATTAATCCGGAGCATCCGGTTTCGGGAATCCACATTGGTGCCGGCATACATGCCGGTAAGGGTGAAATCATGGTCGCCCAGGTCATAATCTAAAGCGACATTGGCATTGTACCTTTCCCGGTCGACAATTCTGTCTGTCAGGGCAAGGCCTCGCAGCACGACTTCCCCTCTCCAGAGATATTGCACCTCGTCATTATCGGAGCTGCGGTCGATGGCCGAATATCCTCCGTTCAGGAAGACCCCCAGTTTATCCTTAAAGAAGCGGTTACTGAAGGAGCCGTTGGCCTTGATGTTTTCTCTGGATTCGTGATAAAAATTGTACCCCCCCAGCAGGTTGACCCGGTAGCGGGCGCCTTTAGGTGCTTTACGGGAAACGAAGTTCACCCGCCCGCCGATCGCGTTGCCGTCCTGGTCGGGCGTGAGGGATTTGTACACCTCAATGCCTGACAGTGCCTCGGAGGAGATCATGCTCAGGTCGACCGAGCGGTCGTCCACGCTGGGTACGCT
This sequence comes from uncultured Phaeodactylibacter sp., assembly GCA_964454855.1. GTDB lineage: Bacteria > Bacteroidota > Bacteroidia > Chitinophagales > Saprospiraceae > CAYVVK01. Next base: position 11,335 of record CAYVVK010000148.1, read on the forward strand.
GCTCTGGCCGGCGCCCAGGTACAGGTTGAAGATCTGCCGCCCCTGGCCGGTGGGCGGAATGTTAACCCCGTCTACCGCCACGGTGCTGAACTTAGGCGACAGGCCCCGCACGTTGATGCGCTGCCCTTCGCCGCCGCTGCGCCGCACCGAGATGCCCGGCAGGCGGCCCACCGATTC
>CAYVVK010000149.1:0-7419 GCA_964454855.1 uncultured Phaeodactylibacter sp.
TTTCAGGCTCTACTGCCGAAGCAGTATAAGTAAAATAAATCTGTCCGCCTACTTATCCCCCTTCTTCCCTTTTACCATAAGCCAGGGCCAGGCGGATCTTGTGGTAGGGCAGCTGCTCGCCCAGGTATTCGAAGATGTCCTTGATCTTATAGGGTTCCTGCAGATAGCGCAGGGATTTCAGCACCTTGTCCACTTCAGTGGGGCTGACCATCTCGTGCAGGGCGATGTCATGCCCTTGTTCGTAGAGCACCGCCAGATGGGAATAGATGGTGCTGAGGTTGAGCTGGCGCTTGTCGGCGATCTCCCTGGGCGCCAGGCCGCGCTGGTACATGTCGTGGGTCACCTGAAAAGTAGAGGCCTGGCCCTGGCTGCTGGCCGGGCCGACGTATTCGATGATGGCATCAATAAAATAACTGCCGTAGAGGTGGAGTTTGCGTTCGCCCACCCCGGAGATGTTCTTCATCTCCTCATCCGTCATGGGGCGCCGGGCGGCCATTTCCTCCAGGGTGGCGTCATTAAAGATGATGTAGGGCGGCACTCCCCGCTCCCGTGCCAGTTGTTTGCGGAGCTGGCGCAGTTTTTCGAACAGCTCGTCACGCACGCGTTCCGGTTTCACCTTTGTTTTGGCCTTTGCCTTTTCGCTTTCCTGCCGTTCTTTCAGGGTGGCGAAGCGTACCAGGGGCACTTTTTCCCCCTCGAAGAGCACTCGCTTGCTGGCGGGTGTCAGCTTGACGGCGCCATGCTGTTCGTGGGCGATCTCGATATAACCCAGGTTGAGGATCTGAAGCAGGTAGTGTTGCCATTCCAGAAATGGGATATCGCGGCCGGTGCCGTAGGTTTTGATTTCGTGGTAGCCACGTTCCAGTATCTCCTTTTTACCGGAGCCCCGCAGTACGTCGATCACTGTGGTCATGCCCACGCTTTGCCGCAGGCGGTAGATGGCCGACAGGGCTTTCTGGGCAATGGTGGTGCCGTCGATGGATTTGGGCGGGTTGCGGCAAATGTCGCAATTGCCACAGTCGGCCCTGGCATCTTCTCCGAAATAACTCAACAGTATCCGCCGGCGGCAACCTACGGCTTCGGCGTACTGCCGCATGCGGCCGAGCTTCGCCAGCTTGATGTCGATCTGGCCGCTCTCGTTTTTTTCCAGTATATCTTTCAGTATCATCACATCGCCATAGCTGTAAAAGAGCAGGGTGTCGGCCCGTGCGCCATCGCGGCCGGCACGGCCGATCTCCTGGTAGTAGCTCTCAATGTTCTGCGGCATATTGTAGTGGATGACCCAGCGCACATTGGATTTGTCGATGCCCATGCCGAAGGCCACGGTAGCGCAGATGACCGGCGTATTGTCGTTGATAAAAGCTTCCTGTACTTCGGTTCGCTCTTCGGCCGAAAGGCCGGCATGGTAGTGGGCGGCATCAATCCCGCTGGCGCGCAGCTTTTCTGCCACTTCCTCGGTATTGCGGCGGCTGAGGCAGTAGATGATCCCCGGTTGTTTGGGCCGTTTTTTGATGAAGCTGATGATCTGTTCGCGCCGCTTCTGGCCGGGCCGAACTTCCAGGCTCAGGTTGGGACGGTCGAAGGAGGCGATGAATACTTCAGGTTCGGTGAGTTGTAGCTGCCGGAGAATATCTTTGCGCGTCAGCTTGTCGGCGGTGGCGGTAAGGGCGATGAGGGGGGTATCCTTAAATTCACTTTTCAGAAATCGCATCTGGGTGTACTCCGGCCGAAAGTCGTGGCCCCAGGCGGAGATGCAGTGCGCTTCGTCTATAGCGAAGAGGTTGATGTCTGCCCTTTTTAACAAAGGCAGGAAATTTTGAGATACGGCCTTTTCCGGCGAAACATACAGCAGGCTGAGCTCGCCCCGGAAGAACTGGTCTTCCACCTGCCGCTGTTCCATCTCGTCCAGGGAGCTGTTGAGATAGGCCGCTTGCACGCCGTTGGCGCGCAGGGCCTCCACCTGGTCTTTCATCAGCGAGATGAGGGGGGAGACCACCAGGGCCGTGCCCGGCATGGTGATGGCGGGGATCTGATAGCAGATCGACTTTCCTCCTCCGGTAGGCATCAGTACCAGGGCATCCTTACCCTGGTATATCCGCTCGATGATCTCGGCCTGCATGGGGCGGAAGTTATCATAGCCGAAGTACTTCTTCAGGGCATCTTTGGCGGCGGAGAGGTCCATATGTAATTGTTTTGTTAGAAGAGCGCCGGGGAAAAGGTAGCAATTTATCCGTTTTCCGCCAAACACGGAAAAGAAAAAGGGGCTACCCGTCTAAGGTTGGACGCTTTTGAATGCCAGGCGGTTGTGAGAGCCCATGATCTTTCCGACTCCCGCTTTCCGACTTCCGGCTTTGTCCAGCCTTAGAAGGCTGGCCGAAAAAGGCAGTATGATTCGAAAGAGAAAACAGGAAAGAGCTGAAAAAGAAGGAGCGGGGAGTTTTAAGCAAGAGGTATTAGGTAGCAAATGAAAAAACTCCCCATCCTGATGTAAAAATCTGTAGAACTTTTTTCGTTCTACCTCACTGAGGTTTGGTTTTTTGTCTTTATCCTTCTTTCAAAAAGGAGGGCTTTCCAGAGAGAGAATAGTGGAAAGCCCTTCGTTGTAAACACGCTTTTTGTTGATAGGTGAATAGGAAGGATGTAAATTTTATAACTAGGGTTTAGTTTTACAAAGTCCTTACTAACTCAAGCTTAAGCAAAGGTAAGGGGTATTCTTTTGTAAGGAAACCCCATATTCATGGGGTGGGGTGGGGCATGGGAGAACTGCCGGCCAGGGGATGCTTACCTGGTTTGTCGCCAGGCGGCTACAGGCTGCCCGGAAGCGGGGGGTTAGGCTTCTGGACAGGCTCTGATATCGCGGGGCAGGAGTAAATATTTTTTTTCATATTTGCACCCTAAACCCTAAAACTTCAACCAACCCATGAATACCAACCCTACCGCCATTCTGCTCATCCACTGCCCGGACCAGACCGGCCTGGTGGCAGCGGTCACCGATTTCCTGCACCGCAATAACGGCAATGTGATCAGCCTCGACCAGTACGTCGACCAGCAGGCCAAGCGGTTCTTCATGCGTGTGGAATGGGAACTGGAGGGTTTTGCCATCCCGGAAGAGAAGATCGACGATTACTTTGGCACCCTGATCGGCCAGAAATACGGCATGGAATGGCAACTGCACTTCAGCGGGCACCGCCCCCGCATGGCCATATTCGTATCCAAAATGTCGCATTGCCTGTATGACATCCTGCAGCGCTGCAATTCCGGAGAGTGGCCGGTGGAGATCCCGCTCATCATCAGCAACCACGATAACCTGCGCTATATCGCCGAGCGCTTCGACATCCCTTTCCAGGTGTCCCCCATCGATAAGCACAACAAAGCAGCCCAGGAGCAGAAGGAGATCGCACTTTTACAATCGCTGGACATAGACTTCATCGTCCTGGCGCGCTACATGCAGATCCTTTCCGACGAATTCGTCCAAACCTTCCCCAACCGCATCATCAACATTCACCACTCCTTTCTGCCGGCCTTTAAAGGGGCCAGGCCTTATCACTCGGCTTACAACCGCGGCGTAAAAGTGATCGGCGCCACCAGCCATTATGTGACGGCCGACCTGGACGAAGGCCCTATCATCGAGCAGGACGTGCGGCGCATCTCCCACAAGGACAGCGTGCAGGACCTCATCCGCATCGGGAAGGACCTGGAAAAGGTAGTGCTGGCGCGCGCCATCTGGCTGGAAATACAGCACAAGATCCTCCCTTTCCGCAATAAGACCATCGTCTTTGACTGACCGCTACTCGATGATCGGCTTGCCGATGTATACCTTGATCTCAGGCGACAGGCGGATGCGGACCTTGACGATGAGCGGGTCCTCCAGGTTGGCGTAGGTCTGCCGGTGCAGGTTGTAGGCCGTTTTGATGGTGGTGAAGACCGAGTTGAGGGCCGCATTGCGGCGGTTCTCACCGATGATCTGCTCAAGCCGCTCGCGCGAAAAGTCTTCGTGTTTGCCCTTGAGCTCTACTTCCAGTCCCGGGCTGATGGCCACGCTCAGCGCAAAGCTGGTGACCTGCAGGCCGTAGATCTCCAGTTTGGGGAAGACCTGCAACCATTCTTCTATCAGCTGGAAGCTTTTTTCCCTGGCGCCGCTGCCTAGTTGCTCGGCCTGTTTCTGCAGGGTTTCGGAGGCATCCTGCAGGGCTTTTTTTAGCTTGTCTATCATAGGTTGGTGGTGAAGGGCTTACTTAACAGTTTCTGTTTTCTAAGATTGCTCAGGTGTTTCACCACCAGCCCCTTTTGAAGCGGATCTCGCCTTCCAAATTGGACTTGCCTTCCATCATTTCCAGCAGGGGGCGCTCTACGGTTACTGTTTTGCCGTCTATTTCAGCACCTTCAATGGTGACGTTCTTTACTTTCCCGGGCAGGTGGTAAATGGTGGTATGGGTTCCGTCGGCGAAGAACATCTTGGCGAATTCTCCATCTTCGCCCTCCAGCATTTCACTGGCGCCCTGCGCCTCTGATGCTTCCCGGATGAGCTTCTTTTTCTTAAAGGAGAACTTGCCGCCCGGCATGAAGAGGTTTCCTCCTCCACCCATCGGCATGGCCGCCTCGGCTCCGGCGCCTTCTTTGCTGAATTCTTCGTAGAACTGGGCGATCTCGCTGACATCGTCAAAGGGGAAGCTCATATTCATAACAAAGGTGCCCATAGAGTCGCTCATCTGCATGCGCATGGCTACGCGGCCCATTACGGCTTCGGCATCAGCGCCCTGGCCGAGCATCATGACCGTGTCTACTTCGCCCAGGGCGAAGGTGGAATCCACCCCTTCTTCCTGAGCGGCCTCTTCGATGAGCCCCTTCATCATGGGGTTGCCGAAAAATTCACTCATGTCGAAGGTGATGCTGTATTTGCCCGAACCATCCTTGTTGAGGTAGATCTCTTCCAGGGTTTCGATACATCCCGTCAGTAAAAAAGAACAGAGAACCAGGAGTAAAATGATATTTCTTTTCATCGCAATGGTTTTTGGATTTAATAGCTTTCCGTTGAATAAGGCCTCGAGGCATAAAAGTAAGGCTTCACCCTCGCAATCGAGAAAATTTTCCGAAATAGTTGAGCCTTCCGGTGAGGAGAAACCCCCCTTTTTCACATTCAAACAATGAGGCCGGAGCCCAAAACTAAATCTGCAAAAATATGTTTCATTGAATTGAATTAAAGGCTCAAAATTTCGGAACTCCAAACCGCATAAAGGAATGACTGACATTAAGACGCTCGGCGAACTCAAGAAAAGTGGCTACCGGCCCAAAGATCTCAAGGAGGAGCTGCGCACCAACCTCATCAAAAAACTGCAGGCCAGGGAAAAGATCTTCGACGGCATCCTCGGCTTCGACGATACGGTGCTGCCCGATATCGAACGGGCGGTGCTCTCCCGCCACAATATCCTCCTGCTGGGCCTGCGTGGCCAGGCTAAAACCCGCATCGCCCGTATGCTGGTGGCCCTGCTGGATGAATACATGCCCATCGTGGCCGGCAGTGAGCTCAATGACGACCCCCTGCAGCCCATCTCCCGTTACGCCCACGACCTGATCGCGGAGAAAGGCGATGATACCCCCATCGAATGGGTGCACCGCGCCGAACGCTACGTGGAGAAACTCGCCACTCCGGATGTGAGCGTAGCCGACCTGATAGGCGATGTAGACCCCATCAAAGCCGCTACCCTGAAGTTGCCCTATTCCGACGGGCGTGTCATTCACTTCGGCCTGGTGCCCCGTTCTCACCGCAGCATCTTTGTCATCAACGAGCTGCCCGACCTGCAGCCGCGCATCCAGGTATCGCTGTTCAATATCCTTCAGGAAGGAGACATACAGATCCGCGGCTTTAAGCTGCGCCTGCCGCTCGACATACAGTTCGTATTCACCGCCAACCCCGAAGATTATACCAACCGCGGCAGCATCATTACCCCCCTGAAAGACCGCATCGAAAGCCAGATACTGACCCACTACCCGAAGACCATAGACATTGCCCGCCAGATCACCCAACAGGAAGCGGTACTGGCCGAGGAGCAGCGTTCCAAGGTGGTAGTGCCCGGCCTGCTGCAGGTCATGCTCGAGCAGGTGGCCTTTGAAGCCCGCGAAAGCGAATACATTGATGAGAAGAGTGGCGTCTCCGCCCGCCTGACGATCTCCGGCTATGAAAACCTGGTGAGTACTGCCGAGCGGCGCATGCTGATCAACCAGGAAGATAAGGCCACTGTCCGCATCATCGATTTCTGGGGCGTAGTGCCCGCCATCACCGGCAAGGTGGAACTGGTCTATGAAGGAGAGCAGGAGGGCCCCTATCAGGTAGCCATCAACCTCATGGGCCGGGCCATCAAGAAAGCTTTCCTCGACCACTTCCCCAATCCCGACAAACTGAAAAAGGGCGTGGACAAAGATCCCTATGGCACCATTCGCGCCTGGTTCTCCGGTGGCAACGAGATAGGCCTGCTGAATGACTCCAGCGATAAGGAGTTCCGCAAAACCCTGGATGGGGTGGCGGGCCTGAGAAAGCTCGTGGAAGATACCCTCAAGGTTAAAGGCGATGAGGCCTATACTCATATGGAGCTGGTGCTGCACGGCCTGTCGGAATTCAACGTCATTAACAAGGAAGTGCTGGAGTCCAGCTTCTCCTTCAGAGACCTGCTGGCCAACATGTTGGATGACGACCTCTTCGATGATGATTATGACGAGTAAGCCGCTGTCCAAAATGGGGATTGATATCCGTCCAGGTTTTCCTTATTTTTACTGGCAGCCACTGCGAACGTGCGGTGGCTGCCAGTGTTGTATAAGCTGGAACCATTTAAACCCACTCATCTATGCTATTGAAGATCAACCCGGAAAATCCTGAAGGCAGAAAAATCGCCCACGCCGTTGACGCTCTGGAAAACGGAGGAGTGATCATTTATCCTACAGATACCGTCTACGGCCTCGGCTGTGATATCTACAACAACAAGGCCGTGGACCGCATCTGTAAACTCCGGGGGCTGGACCCCGTCAAGGCTCGCCTCTCTTTCATCTGTAAGGACATCAGCCAGGTTTCCGAATATACCCAACAGATCGACAACCAGACCTTCCGCCTGATGAACCGCAACCTGCCCGGGCCATTCACCTTCGTGCTTCGCTCCAGTAACCAGGTGCCGAAGATGTTCAAGAACCGCAAAAAGACCGTCGGCGTCCGCATCCCGGATAACCAAATCTGCCTGGCCCTGGTCGAGCAGTTGGGGCGCCCCATCCTCACCGCCTCCCTGAAATCGGATGATGAGATCCTGGAGTATTTCACCGACCCGCTGGACATTTATGAGGATTACAAAAAACTGGTGGACCTCGTCATCGACGGCGGAGTAGGGGGCAACACGCCTTCCACCGTCATCGACTGCACCGGCGAAGAACCCCTCG
>CAYVVK010000149.1:7429-11421 GCA_964454855.1 uncultured Phaeodactylibacter sp.
GACGCGGATCGCAGTGCGCACGCCCTCGAGCGTGTCGTAGGTGTCGACCAGGAAAGTCAGCCGCTCGGGGTTGTCCTCGGCGAAGGTCACAAACGCCGTCGCCTCGTCCTCGAACGCTTCGATGTCGTCATCGACTGCACCGGCGAAGAACCCCTCGTCATCCGGGAAGGCACCGGCGTACTGGAGGCCTGAAGGCTCTCTCCTGCTTTGTTAACAAAATGACAAAAGAATCCCTTGGCAAAGGGGGAAAGGTGGTTATCTTTGTGCTCTTTAAACGAAGCTTTCAGAAAAACCGGCTGTTTAAGAAATCAACGTTCGCATGAAGCAAAGTGTACTAATGCCCCTGCTGCTCCTCTTTATCGCCCATTGGAGTATCGCCCAATCCGGAGGCACTGTTCGCGGTAATATCTACGATAAGGAAACCGGAGAACCCATCATTTACGGTAACGTCCTGCTGCAAGGCACCAACTATGGCGCCAATACCGACTTCGATGGCTTTTTCAGCATCTCCGATGTTCCTCCCGGCGAGTATACCCTGGTGGCTACCTACATCGGTTATGACAGTGTGGCCACGGAGGTGAAGGTCAGGGAAAACGGCATCGTCTACAAAAGCCTTTACATAAGCCCCAGTGCGGTAAACCTGGAGACGGTCGATGTGTCCGCCCGCCGCGAGCGCGCCCGTTCGGATATACAGGTATCAAAAGTGACGGTGACCCCCCAGCAGATCCGCGCGCTGCCTTCTACCGGCGGCGAATCCGACATCGCGCAGTATCTGCCCGTGCTTCCCGGCATCATCGTATCCGGCGACCAGGGCGGGCAGTTGTATATTCGCGGCGGGTCGCCGGTGCAGAACAAGATCCTGCTGGACGGCATGACCATCTACAACCCCTTCCACTCCATCGGCTTCTTCTCCGTATTTGAGACTGAGGCCATCCGCAATGTGGATGTTTTGACCGGCGGCTTCAACTCGGAGTACGGTGGCCGCATTTCCGCCATCGTGGACATTAAGACCCGCGAAGGCAACAAGAAAAAACTGAGTGGCCTGGTTTCCGCCAGCCCCTTCCAGGCCAAAGCCCTGCTGGAAGGGCCCATCAAAAAACTGGATGAAAGTGGCGGCGGCAGCACCTCCTTCCTCCTCACTGGAAAACACTCCTATCTGGACGAGACCTCCAAGGTGCTCTACGCCTACGCCGTAGATACCAACTTCTTCTCCTTTGCCGCCGGCGATACCAGCCTCAGCGGCCTGAAGAAGTCGGACATCGGCCTGCCTTTCGCCTATACCGACCTCTACGGCAAAGTGTCTTTCGTGGGAGGCAACGGTAGTAAACTCAACCTCTTCGGCTTCAACTTTACCGACCAGTTTAACTTCATCGGCCTGGCCAAGCTCGACTGGACCACGCTGGGAGGAGGGGCTAATTTCACCCTGATCCCTCCCAATTCCAATGTCATCATGGACGGTACGGTCGCTTTCAGCGATTATAATATTATGCTGGAAGAGGCCGATGGCCAGCCACGCCGCTCCGGCGTGAACAGCTTTGACGCCAATCTCAATTTTACCTATTTCGGCAGTAATAACCAGATCAATTACGGCTTTCAGTTTACCGGCTTCAATACCGACTTCCGCTTCATCAATGCAGTGGGCCTTTCTTTTGAACAGAAAGACTTCACCACGGAGCTGGCCGGTTATTTCAAGTACAAACAGAAACTGGGCAACCTGATCATCGAACCCGGGCTGCGGCTTCACTTCTACGCTTCCCAGCCGGAAGTGTCTGTAGAGCCCCGCCTCGGGCTGAAATACAATATCACCGATGAACTGCGCTTTAAGTTTGCCGGTGGGTTCTACTCTCAGAACCTCATCAGTACCGTCAACGACCTGGATGTGGTGAACTTCTTCATCGGGTTCCTGGCCGGGCCGGAGGAGCGCATCTTCAAACCGGGTACAAGTACGCCTGTCGACCACCGCCTGCAAAAATCCTATCACGCAGTGGCGGGGCTGGAGATCGACCTGTCGGACAATCTCTCCCTCAATGTCGAGCCTTACCTCAAGCGCTTCACCCAGCTGATCAACATCAACCGCAACAAGCTCAGCCCGGAAGACCCGAACTTCATTGCAGAAACAGGCAACGCCTATGGTATAGACCTGTCGGTACGCTACGAGAAAGACAATATGTATCTCTGGGGTACTTATTCTCTGGGCAATGTACGCCGCGATGACGGCGAACAGGAATACCCCACCATATTCGACCGCCGGCATAATGTCAACCTGCTGGCCTCATACAACTTCGGCGAGAACAGAAACTGGGAGGCCGGCCTGCGCTGGAACCTGGGGTCGGGCTTCCCCTTTACACAAACACAAGGCTTCTATGAACAGAGCCAGCTGGCCGACCTGATCTTTACCGATATACTGGCCGGCAATTTCGACCTGGGCACCATCCTGACGGATAACCTCAACGGCGGCCGTTTGTCTTTCTACCACCGCCTGGACGCCTCGCTGAAACGGAAGTTCGACCTGACAAAAGATACGAATATAGAAGCTACCCTCAGCGTGACCAACGTCTATAACAGGGACAATGTCTTCTTTGTCGACCGCGTCACCAACAGCCGGGTAGACCAGCTGCCGATACTGCCGAGTTTGGGGGTGCAGTTTAATTTCTAAACTTTTCCGCCGGGGTTGTGTAAAAAGGTACCTCCAAGCTTCGTCTTGGAGAATTTGAAATATATTCACCATTATCAAAGAAATATTTACACAACCCCTTTTAAAAAACCACCACTTTTTTCACCGCCATTACTCCCCGTTTTCCCAATACCCGCAACACATATACCTGCGGTACGGCCAAGTGGAAAGGCCAGCTGATGCGGGAGGAAGTACCTTCCAGTACCTGGCGCCACAAGCTTTTTCCCTCCAAACTGAATATCTCCGCGAAAAGCAGCGCTCCATCCGTACTGCTGATCCCGATGGCATCTCCAGGGCGCAGGGGCTGCTGGCAATGAACCACTATGCCCGGCGCTTGCCGAATATCCCTGGCAGCAGTTACGGCATTCTCCGCCTCCAGGTAAAGCACCAGGCCATCGTGGTCGGAAGAGCGGGCGGCAAGCTGAGGATTCTCTATAAAGGCCTCGGCATTATCGGCATTGCCGCGGGCATACTGCATCCCGCGGACGATAAACCCGTCCATTTCACTACTCACCAGGCAATGGTCGAGCGCCTGGGCATTGCCTGCAAATATGAAGGAATAGCGCTCTTCCTGCGGGAGAGCCTCCACCAGGTTGGTAAGGGGAGGGCTGACGATGGGCTGAAGAGGGAACAAGGCGCCCAGAGAAGGTGTTCCGCTGATCTGATTGACTACATCTACATATCCATCGGTAAAAGGATAGGCGTTCAGGTCTCCAAGGATGATTAAGTTGCCGGATGCCTGCAGCTCCTGCACCATCCGCGCTACTGCCAGGGATTGTTCATGGCGCTTGCGGCGTACGAAGGTGGAGTCCGGCCCTTCGATGCCGATCAGGGAACGGAGGTGCAGGTTGAGCACCCGTATCTGGCCGGGCGGGGAGGTGGGCAGTTGGGCTTCCAGCAGCAGGGGCGGCCTGCCGAAGAGGCTGCCGCCCAGGCTGAAGAATTCATCTTTGGCCATTTGCACGGCCTCATTTACCTGAACCTCCGGCCTTACCAGAAAGCCCAGGTGAAGATCCTCACTATTTCCCCTGGCCCAATAGGCGGTGTAATTGATGCCGGGCGCTTCCTGGCGGATGTAATAGGCCAGGTCCTGAAGTACGGACAGGCTGCCCACTTCCTGCAGCGCCAGAATATCCGGCAGCTGCATCTGTTCGTTAATGTAGATGGCCAGTTTGCGGAGGCGCTGGTTCAGGTTGGGCGCAGACCAGACGATTCCAAAAGAGGGCTGAGGGTGAAGAGGTGGAAGGAGCGATAGTCGGACAGGCGACGAAGGCCTCGAGAAGGCGCTCGAGACGGGTGAAAAACTCGACGAAGCGAT
>CAYVVK010000150.1:0-11417 GCA_964454855.1 uncultured Phaeodactylibacter sp.
ACTGCAAACTGCCCACTGCAAACTGCCCACTGCAAACTGCTCACTGCCCACTGCAAACTGCTCACTGATTTACCTCGGGTTGTTCTTCTGGAAGGGGATCTTGATCTTCTGGCCGGGCTTGATCAGGTCGGGGTTTTTCAGCTGGTCCGTATTGGCGTTGAAGATATCCATATACTGGCCGGCATTGCCGTAGTATTGTTTTGCCATCTTGGAAAGAGTATCCCCACTTTTCACAGTGTGTTCGTGGAAATGAGAGGTTTCCTCCACCTTAATGTCGGCTTTGAGGTCGGAAGGGTTTTCTCCGCCAACCTCCTTGATCTTATCCCAGAGCAGGTTTTTTTCGTACTGGGTTTTGGCGGTGCCGCCGATCTTCAGGACACCCTCTTCTTCTTTGACGTAACCGTCTTTAATACCGAGTTCTTCACCGAGTTCGAGAACTTCGCTGTACTTGTCTTTAAGAGCCATTCTTCAATATTTTTTAGGTTATGGAAATGGATTTGTAATTATTAGACTTCGCACCTGGGCAATAGTAACAGGCTTTATAAAATTCCGCCTGTTTTCCGCAAACTATGCGGCCTGAAAGGGCGTTATAATTTTGCTTATTAAACAGGCCAAGGTTCAAAAATGTGTAGTTCGCCGGAGAGAAAGGCCCGTTTATCGACAAAATAATAACATACGGAGGATTTAAGCTCAAAAAAACGGGAAAAGTCCCTTATTTATACAATCAGAACCCGTTCTTCTCCGTTTTTATGATGAAAAACAAGTGTAAAAACCAGCTAGCCTCAAAGGCCAAAACCAAAACCAAAGACTAAATAATTACTCGTTAATACTTTTAGCGGCGTAACTTATTATCATGGGATTCTAATTGTATTATGGGAAGTGCCTTCATACCAATGAAGGCATTTTTTTATTCCCTGCGCTTCCAGATCAATGTAGTAAGCTCTTCCGCCAGTTCTTCCAGGTTTATGTTCAATCCTTCCTTATTGGTATTTAAAACGGTTTCAGCCAGGTGTGGCGGCAGTTTTCCCGCCCCGTGGTAGGCTCCGAGTATGGCGCCGGCCACCGCCCCGGCAGTATCGTTGTCTCTGCCGTAGTTGATAATGAATTCCATAGCCTTCTGAAAATCCATTTCTGCAAAAAGTATGGCGGTAAGCGTTATCAGATGCACTTCCCCGGCGTGAAAAGGCACATCCTGCAACTGCTCATCGAGCAAGCGATAGGCTTTCTGCGTTCGGAGGAAATAAAGGGTGTCATGAGGATAGTGGGCCGGCAATTTAAGGTTTTTTCCGACAGGCTCATTCAGCCGGCGGCTCAGATAAACGATCTTTCTGGCCTCTTTCAGCCAGCGGTAGGCCGAGCGGCCGATCAAACGGGCGCGGAAGAAGCCATACGGATCGATATCCCGGATGACGTTCACCACCGAATCGGCATGAGGCTGCCGGCTCAGGGCTGCTGCCGTCATGGCTGCGGTGAGTGCGCCGATGTCCCGGGCATAGCCAATATCGAAAATGCCCAGGCGGAAGGCTTCCTGATAGGCCATTTCCGGCCGGCCGGGGTAGAAAGCACCAATGGCGGGAGCATAAAGCATGCCGGCGCAGGCCATCTCTCCACCGTAGAAGCGGCTCAGGGCATACTGGTATTCCTGCATGTCGCCCTCAGCGAAAGGCCGGGCCACCACTGCCCACTCCTGCAGCCAGGCCATTTGCCAGAGCTGCTCTTCGAAGGGTTCGGGGCTGAAACTTTCCACTTCCTTTAACTGCGCCATCTCTTCGAGGTAACGCTTTACGATAAAGTTTGCGAAACGATTTGGGTCCAGCGTCGGTGCCAGGAAGGCGGGCCTTTCCTGTTCGCTTTCTTTTAGGAATTCGACGGTGATTTTTTTCCAGCGTGTATCGTCGGTAGTGCCTCCGGCGGGCAGGTTAAAGGCCCAGGGGCCTTCCGGAGAAGCCACCCGCATGACGATGTCCAGGCTGTCAACGAAGCCGTGTTCCAACTCAATGCTCGTCCGCGCCCACATTTCCGTGGGTGCGCCCAGGGCATCGCCGATGGCGGAGCCTATGAGCATGCCGAGCAACTTGTCATGCAGGGCTTCCCGTGCCAGGCTGGTATCCAGATAATGGCTGGCCTCCCAGCCAGTGGGGTGGCTGTCCGGCACCTGCTGTTCGGCAGGAGGGGCCTGTTCGCAGGCCAGCAGGAATAAGGGGGCGATGGCCCCCCAGATCAGGGCGCGTGGCATAGGCATGAAATATTAAGGGGCCCAGGCCATCAGCATGGCCCGCCCCTCTTTGAGCAGTTGTTCCTTTTGTGAAAGGCCCAGTTGAAGGGGCAGCTGGGCCAGGCCGATGATGCGGCGCAGCATCTCCACCCCGGTAAAGGCGTGGAAAAGTTCTTCGTCGAAACCGTCGGGAGCATTATAATCGGCCAGGGCTTTTTCCAGCAGCGCCTCTTTGGCCTGGCTCATCCGCAGATGGGCGAGAAAGACACCCAGGTCAAATTCCGCCTGGCCGTAGAAGGCGAATTCCGGGTCGATAACCCGTACGCCATCCTCTGTTTTCAGCCAGCTGCCGGGGTAAAAATCGCCGTGCAGCAGCGTCTCCCCGCTACCCAGGTATACTTCACCCAGTGCGCTCAGCTTCTCCTTAAGGGCAGCGTCGGTTTTATAGGGCATGGCCCTGGCCTGCAGGCCATCCTGCACGCTGTCGAGATCGAAGCCGTTATCTTCCAGATAGGGATAGACGAAAATGTGCTCGTGGTTGAGCTGGCGGAGCGCCATATTTTCGGGGAAGCTTTCGTCGTACGGAAGGCGGTGCAGGTGGTTGAGGAAGGTGATGAAAGCGTCCAGTTCGCCGGCCACAAGATGGCGATCTATGCGATAAAGATAGGTGAAATCAGCCCCTTCCCCCAGGTCTTCGAGCAGCAGGGTATAGTTCTCCTCATCTTCTCCAAGCAAATGAGGGCTGAGCTCCTCCAGCAGAGGGCCCTCCTGGGCTTTGGCGTAAAAACGCCCTTCCACCAGGACGCGCTCCAGGGGGGCTTCGATGTCGGGGAATTTTTCCACCCAGGGGCGGGACTGTTTGAGAATAAAACTGCGCCGGTTCGTGGTTATCCGGGCGACGAAGTTCATGTTGCCTTCGCCGGGCTTGGCTATGCTTTTCACACTTTCTCCTTCCTTCAGCCAGCCGCCTTCTTTCAGGTAGGCCGTGATGGCGGGCTTATCGTCTAGGGTGAGAAATGCGGCTTTGCCGGCCTTCTGCCGGAATCGTTCCTGTAAAGTCATGTATCATATTGGTTTTGTCCGCTTAATTTACTAAAACTTCTCTGACAATCCGGACAGCAAAAATCAATTGCTATCCAGAGTACCAGAGTAAGTTTTCCACATTTCTGGAATTATCAAAAAAATATAACTATTTTTGTTTATTGGTTAAAACAAATTGTTTTTCATGACATTTACTGCGATTGAAATATGCGCTGGTGCAGGAGGCCAGTCTCTCGGCCTTGAACAAGCTGGATTTGAGCATGTAGCACAGGTAGAAATAGACCCGGATGCCTGTAATACGCTTCGGCATAACCGCCCGGATTGGAATGTCCTGGAAATGGATGTGAAAGACTTTTCAGCTTTTGATTATAAGGGGGTTGATCTTTTTGCCGGAGGAGTGCCTTGCCCTCCATTTTCGATTGCAGGAAAGCAACTGGGCCACGACGATGAAAGAGATTTATTTCCGGAGGCACTAAGATTGATTGAAGAATGCAAGCCCAAGGCTGTCTTGCTTGAAAACGTAAGAGGGTTATTGTCTAAGCGGTTCAAACCATACCGAAGCAGTTTGGTTAAACGGCTGGAAGAGTTAGGGTATAAAGGGGAATGGAAATTACTAACAGCTTCGGATTATGGGGTCCCACAATTGAGGCCCCGGGCAATATATGTCGGCTTTAACAAGGATCTTTACGACTACTTTGAATGGCCGAAACGAGAGGAAAACCCACCCACAGTCGGAGAAATATTATTTGAGGCAATGGCTTCCAACGGCTGGGAGAAAGCCGCAGAGTGGAAAGAAAATGCTAATTCCATCGCACCGACTCTGGTCGGAGGTTCCAAAAAGCATGGAGGGGCTGACCTGGGGCCTACCCGGGCGAGGAATGCCTGGAAAAAGCTGGGCGTGGATGGCAGAAGCCTGTCTGACGAACCGCCCAGGAATGGATTTAAGGGCTTGCCAAAATTAACAGTGGAAATGACTGCTCTCATACAGGGGTTTCCACCCGACTGGGAGTTCACTGGAAAAAAGACTCCTTCATACCGACAGGTTGGGAATGCCTTCCCTCCTCCTGTGGCTAAAGCCGTAGGTGAAAAGATCGTATCTGCCTTAAAAAAAGAAAAAAAGACATGGCGAAGCGGAAAGGCGCTAGAGCTAAACTTCGGGAATACTTAATCGAAAATGTCGGTAAAGTCTTAAATTCGGATGAATTACGAGAAGTTGCTGGCGTTAGTGAATGGGCAAGGCGGATAAGAGAGCTTCGCAACGAAGAAGGAATGAATATTCAGACACATAATGACAGAAGTGATCTGAAACCAGGGCAGTATATTCTGGCAGATCTAAAATCCCTGCCTTCATTTGAGAGAGGTATTTCCAAGGAAACTCGTGCATTCGTACTAGACAGAAATGGTTTTACCTGTCAAATGTGCGGAGCAGTCGCTGGAGAAGAACACCCTTATGATAAGGGTAGAAAAACCAGATTGCACATCGGCCATATCATCGATAAGACTGAAGGTGGAACAGACACCCCTTCTAATCTAAGGGCAATTTGTTCTGTTTGCAACGAGGGGGCTTCTAATCTCACACTTCCAAGGCCCAGTAACCTTAAATTATTGGCTCAGATCAGAAGAGCTACTGGTAGTGCTCAGCTGGAAGTTCTGGAATGGTTAATCAGAAAATTTCCTGCTCAAACCGAGAAAATTCTTAATAAAGAAAACTGAAGTTACAGATTTCACTCTCCGTCTATTTTTTTTGTCACCGGCGTCACCCGCAGCGCTTTCAGCCCCTCCACGCCCTGTAGTTCCCCAACCGAGAGTTCTTCGATCTGCGGATGAATCAGCTGCCGGGCAGCCATAAATTTGAGGTATTCCATATACTCCTGGCGGTCCTTTTCATTGGCGTAAACTATCGTCAGCTTACCGGGGGCCCGGAGGCGTTCTTCGGTGCCGTCCACCACGGCCTTGTCGATTCGCTTTTTGATGATCTCATAGCGAATATTGTAAGCGCCGTCTACATCGAAGCGCTTTTCATCCATGCGGAAGCGAATGTCGAGCGGGGTGCTGTAGACGAATACCGTTTGCGCCGTATCCAGGGGAATGGGCAGGCGGGCCTTCAGCGCGGCCACCTGTCGCGTCACATTGCACATGGCCAAGAGCTGCCACAGGCGCAGGTTCTTGAGGTGAAGATCGCTGAAAGCCTCCTTTTTCAGTAGCGACTGGCCGGCGTAGATCTCAAATTCGACACCGTCGGTTTTGTACTTTTCAAAATAATGCGGCACGATGGCCTGTGCCCTTTCATCTTCTTCTTCCAGGTAGCGTGCTACTGTTTCATTGATCAGTGCGACGCTTTCTTCATAGGCCTTCCGCTTGCGGTAGAGGATGCCCAGCTGAGGGTCAAGCTGGCTCAGGTATATTTTCACACACTGAGCGGCCTGGGCATCTCTCTGGCTGATCTGCTGGAAGAGGGGGTAGATCTCCTGGCGCAGAAACTCCATGATCCGGCTTTCCTCGTTGGAAGAAAAGCTGTTCAGCAGGGTCTCTGAGTACTCGTCGATCTTATAGATATACTGTTCCAGAACGGGGAAAAAGAGCCGCTGCCGGCACTTTTCCAGTACTTCCCGGGCGATCGCCATGTTTTCCAGCAGGTCCTCCTGTATGGCGGCGTTGCGGATGTTGGTAGACTCCACGATGTCGGCCTGGGCAAAAAGGGGAAATACGTTTTTGAAGGTAATGGGCCGAGCTACCTTTGCTTCCTTGCCGCCGCGGGCCCTTTCCTCCAGCAGTTCGAAGGCATTTTCCACAAAACGCCATTCTACGCTGGGGTGGAGCGTAGTATACTGTTCGCGGATAATGGCCTCTACCTGGTTGTCGAGTTCTTCGCGGCGGCGCTCTATGGCCAGCGCGATCATGGGGCCCAGCTCATTGGTTTTGAGTAGTATGAGCTGGTTGAGCTCATGGGTATGAGGGGTGCCGAGTTCCATGAAGCCGATCACTTTCCCCTGTTTGTTCTGCAGAGGGTGAATGATGATGCTCCTGATGCCGGCATTGAGCAGGGCGGCCTCCACCTCGGTGGCCTCTTCCAGTTGGGTCAGGTCTTCCACCAGCAGCGGTTCCCGCCGGCAGAGGGCTTCCTGATAGATGTTGCCTTCTGTTTGAAGAAGCCCGGGGCCGGCATCCGCCAGAAAATGATGGCCGACCTGGTATTTCAGAGAGGCGTGCAGGCAGCCTTTATCGCTGGTGGCTGCCAGGCCGAGGCGCAGGTGGGGTTGCCTGAAGCCGATACGCACGAAGTTCTCCAGCTTGGCCAGCCGGAGGGGGTCCGCTACTACATCCTTTTCCAGAAGCAAAAACTTGATACGCGATAGGGAAGCCTCCTCTGTGATCTCCGTAAGATGCTCCGTGACCAGCCCCTGAAATTCAAAATGGGAGGGGGGAAGATACTGCAGCCACTGCTCCCAGTTCATGGGGTCGCCGAGCAGCTTGTGAATGTCCTGCTCACTTAGCTCAGGTAGCGGGCGGGTGGCCTTCACATCGATATAGGAAAGGTTGTGCAGGCACTTGTAATAGCGCTCGAGTGGTTGGCCGGCGGACACCAGCGAAACAGTGAGCGGGGTTTCCACCTTAATAGACTGGCCGTAAAATTTGTTCAGGATGAGGCAGCAGGCGGCATATACGATGAAGTTGTAAGCCGGGATGGACTGATTGTCCAGGCAGTATTCCATGCCGGACTCTCCCTGAAGCAACCTTTTCAGGGACTGCGTCTGATAGAAAGTGAAGAGGTCCAGGGGTTTGAAGGCCCTGCCAAGGGTATAGTCTTCCTGGCCGTCGGGGAAGAGGGTGGACATCAGCAGGTCGACCTCCTCATGATGGTGGCTCAGCACGCGCGGGTCGTCGATGGGAGCCAGCAGTTCCGGCTTCTGTTCTACCTGCTGAATGATCTGCCGCAGCAGGAATGCCCGCCCGGGGCGGTGGGCGGAAGCAGCCCGTTTCTTCAGTGCATCTATCAACTGGCCAAAGCTCAGCCGGGAGGGGTAGAGGACTGGTTCCTTACCGCTTGGCTTGATTATGGTGATGTTATTTTGAGCTGGCTCCGCTGGAGCCAGGTTTGATTTCGGGATAATAGCAGTCATCGGGCCGTTCATTTAAACATCGGGTTAAAAAAAACCATTACCCGGAAGAATACCCTAAGGGGGCAGCTTCCGGACAATGGTTTGAGAAACACCCTAAAAACTACCGTGTGAATGTAGATTGCTTTCATATGGATTGCCGGGAGGCTGAAAAAAACAGCCGGGTGATTGGGGCCATGCCCCTTTTTTAGTAGTGTCGGGTGGTTTTGGGTTTTATCTGTTTTCTGGTACAAAGTTGTGGCCTTTGCCACTACTTTTTCTTGATCCAGATCAACAATTCACAGATGCAGGAATGAAGCCCTTACCCCTATTCCGTTTTTTGAGGATTAGACAGAATCGCGGATAAATTGGCCGCATTTTACCAGCCATACTTTTTTGTGGCCTCTACATCCTCCGGATGCCGCCGGAGATCAGCGAACGGGTATTCTTTTCGGCCGGGTCGCCGGTATAGCCTATACTGCCTCCGGTATTGGCGTTGGCGTCCAGCCTTTTGTTGGCCACAACCTCGGCTTTACCGCCTGTATTGGCCTTCACAAAGGTACGCTCACACTGCAGGCTAAGGGCCAGGTACTGGCCGCCGGTAGCAGCGGTGGCCTCCTGGTTTTCCGTGCTGCCTTCAATATCGATCACGGCGCCTTCAAAAGCTTCAGCTTCCAGCGCGTTTACATCCACAATGACTTTCATGTGGGCGCCGCTGGCGGCACGTAGGTTAAGCTGGTCGCCCTTCAGAGGGGTGGAGGCGTATACTTTTGCGCCGGCATTGGCCTTGATGGCGCGGATCTGCTGATAGGTAACTTCAACCCGGGCCTGCTCAAAGTCCTTAAAGAGGCCTTCGATCAGCTGTATCTTGAGGGTCTTACCCTTGGTGAATACCGAGATGTCGTCTTCGGAAATGCCCTCGGCATAGATGACGGCCTTGGCCTCGTCGCCGGGTATGAGGGTTACCTCAATATCGCCGGTTGCGGAAATGGCGTCGAAGTAATCCAGTTTGCGCTCATCCTGGGCCTGCAGGCCGTACAGCAGGGAAAAGGCAGCGAGCAGAAGGATGGTTTTTTTGATTGTTTTCATGATGCGTATTTTTATGTTATACATACATTTTCAGGGAAACGCGATGCCGCCCAGGTATAAGGATGCAGCAGAAAGGCGTTTTCCCCTACTCCTGTTAACAAATGAATGGAATAAAGGCTTTCTTCCCAGGCGGAAAAGGCAGGCCAATGGCTTCCAAATAGCATCGTTTATCTTATCTTTGCCCCTCAATTAAAAATAAGGGCAGCATGTCACAGAGCGATCAATTCAAAAAACTGATAGCACACTGCAAAGAATACGGATTTATTTTCCCTTCCAGCGAAGTGTACGATGGGCTCAGTGCCGTATATGACTACGGGCCCTATGGGGTGGAACTGAAGAACAACATTAGGGAATACTGGTGGCGCAGTATGGTGCAGATGCATGATAATATCGTAGGCCTGGATGCCGCCATTTTTATGCACCCCAAGACCTGGAAAGCCTCCGGCCACGTCGAGGCCTTCAATGACCCGCTGATCGACAACAAAGATAGTAAGAAGCGCTATCGCGCCGACGTGCTCATCGAGGAATACATGGATAAGCTGGAGGGCAAGATCCAGAAAGAGGTAGACAAGGCCGCGAAGCGTTTTGGCGAGAAGTTTGACGAAGAAGTCTTTCGCTCCACCAACGAGCGGGTGCTGCGCTACCAGGAAGAACACGGCCAGATAAAACAGCGCCTGGCGCAGGCCATGACCGACGGCGACCTGGCGGGCCTCAAGCAGATCATCGAAGACCTGGAGATCGCCGACCCCGAGTCGGGTTCCCGTAACTGGACGGACGTGCGCCAGTTCAACCTCATGTTCTCCACCCAACTGGGCAATATTGCCGGCGAAGACGGAAAGCTGTACCTGCGCCCGGAAACCGCACAGGGCATCTTTGTCAACTTTCTCAACGTACAGAAGACTACCCGCCAGAAGATCCCCTTCGGTATTGCACAGGTGGGCAAGGCCTTCCGCAATGAGATCACCGCCCGTCAGTTCATCTTCCGCATGCGGGAGTTCGAGCAGATGGAAATGCAGTTCTTTGTGCGCCCGGGGGAGGAGATGGAATGGTACCGGTACTGGAAGGAAACCCGCATGAAGTGGCATACCGCCCTGGGTACGCCGGAGCATAAACTGCGCTTCCATGACCATGACAACCTGGCTCACTACGCCAATGCTGCGGTGGATATTCAGTTCGAATTTCCCTTTGGCTTCAAGGAACTGGAAGGCATCCACAGCCGCACTGATTTTGACCTGAGCAGCCACCAGGAACTGTCGGGTAAGAAAATACAGTACTACGATCCTGACGTGAAAGAAAACTACGTGCCCTATGTGGTGGAGACCTCCATCGGCCTGGACCGCATGTTCCTCGCCACGGTGAGTAATGCCCTGGTGGAAGAAGAAGTGGAAGGCACCGGCAATACCCGCGAGCTGATGAAGCTCCACCCCGCTCTGGCTCCCATCAAGTGCGCCATATTCCCGCTGAAGCGGAACGACGAGCGCCTGGTCAAAATGGCGAAGGACATCTTCAACGGCCTGCGCTTCTCCGTCAATGTACAGTACGATGATACCGGAAGCATCGGCAAGTTGTACCGCCGGCAGGATGCTATAGGCACGCCCTACTGCATCACCGTGGATTTTGATTCCCTGGAGGACAATACCGTCACCATTCGAGACCGGGACACACTGGAGCAGGACCGGGTGCCCATCGATAAATTGGGCGAGATCGTTCGCAAAAGAGTGAATATGAGGCCCTTGTTTGAGTAACCCTGAGGCCGCGTTCCCGTATAAGAGAGAAGGTTTTAAACTTCTCTAAAATGACTGATGCCTCTGTTATTCAAAAAGTAGTTCTATTTGCGGGCCTTGGCCTTTTCTTCTTTCTGCCGCAATCCTCCTCCGCAGGTGTTTTCCCGTCGCCGGCCAGTACTTACGTCGTAGTGGAGGGACAGGTAAGCCATGCCGGCGGCCGCGAGCCCGTATCCTATTTTTACCTCGACGTGTATAAGATATACCCGGATAGCCGGCGCGAGCTGGCCCGCACCGGGCGGTATCCCGGTGGCCGGTTCAAAGCCTACCTCGAACTTGGATATGGCCATACCCTGAAGTTCAAACTCGATGGGAAAGAACAGGCGACGGTAAATATCAGCGCCATGGAACTGCACCAGGCCATGGGGCAGGGCATCGAACTCAATGTCCTGCTCGAACAACCTTCCATCGCTTTGCCTTCGCCACCGGAGCCGGCCATTGTGCCGCCGGCTCCCGCGGCGGCTGCCGCAGAGGAGATTCCGGAAAACCGGCCGCCGGCTGAAATCGAAGCCGGCCCCGCTTTACAGCCGGTAGTGAACGCTGCGGCGCCTTCCGCAGACAAGGCCTCTCTGCCCCGGCCGGAAAAAGAAGAAACGGCTTTACCCGAAAAAGAAGAGGCACAGGCCCTCGGCGAAGAGCAGGTAAGAAATTTCCTGTCCGAACGGCTTGAAGCTCCATTGCCCGGCCAGGGCCGCATCAGGCTGTCCCGGCAGGTATTCTTATACCGCGAAATAGAAGAGAAGAGCAAGGTGCTGGCACGCCTGAGTGCGGGTTCTGAGGTGGAAGTACTGGAACGCACTACCAGCAATTGGTGGATGGTCGCTCACAAAGGCCACATCGGCTGGATCGAGACCCAGGTCCTCCAGTGATCAGAGGTTGGAGGTGATCAGCAGGTCGAGGTCGGTGGATTTGATGTCAAACCGTTCCCCCAGATAGCTGTTGGTCAGGCAGCCTTTGTAGGTGTATACGCCATGGCGCAGGCCGTGGTTGTTGAACAGCAGATATTCGATACTGCCGGTACTGCCGGCCTTCAGCAGGATGGGCGTGAGGATGTTGCTTACCGCCATGGATGCCGTGCGGGAAACCCGCGAAGCAATATTGGGTACGCAGTAATGGATGACCTCATGCCTGACGAAGGTGGGCTTGTCCAGTGAGGTCACTTCCGAAGTGGCGAAGCAGCCTCCCTGGTCG
>CAYVVK010000151.1:0-2028 GCA_964454855.1 uncultured Phaeodactylibacter sp.
GCCCGGGGCGAAAAACTTCCCTACCGGGATATTCACTTCGACCTCGTGCTCTTCGTCACCATCTGCCACCTGAACAGTGTGCCGGAGGCTTTGGAAGAGGCATACCGCGTTCTTAAACCGGGAGGCTCCATCATCATCGGCTTTCTCGATGAGAAGGGGGCCGTGGCCCAGGCCTATGAGGCCCGCCGCCACTGGAGCACCTTCTACCGCAATGCAACCTTCTACAGCGTGGATCGCGTGGAAAAGATCCTGAAGGATGTGGGCTTCCGGAACATGAACTTCACTCAGACGCTATTTAATGGTGTAGAAGAAATTGAAGAGGTGCAGGATCCCAAAGAGGGCTTCGGAGAAGGGTCCTTTGTGGTGGTTAAGGCGGAGAAGTAGAATATTGCTATATTGTTCCATTGTTAAATTGTTGGGCGGGGCGTATGGCTGGCATCTAACTTTTCTCTCAAAAAGCTACCCTTCATGTACACCATAGAGCATCTTTCCCACACCACTGACATTCGCCTGTTATTGAAGGCCGACAAACTGGAGGACTTGTTCCGGGCAGGGCTTGCCTCTGTAATGGACGGCCTGCTGCCCGGCGCCTGCGAGAAGCCCTGCCCCTGCCTGCTGCGCCATGAGATCTCGATCGAGGCCGTGGACACCACCGTATTGCTTATAGATTTCCTTTCGGAAGCGCTCACCCACGCCCAGGCCGACAAGGCTGTGTTCTGCCAGCTTACCTTTGAGGAACTTACTCCCCATCGCATACGTTCGGTTATCGAAGGCCGGCCCGTGACCCACTTTGAAGAAGACATCAAAGCCGTGACCTACCACGAAGCGGAAGTGGAACAGGACGAACGGGGGCAATGGGCCACCCGGGTGATCTTCGATATTTAAAGACTTGACAAGTCTCAAAAAACCAAAACTGTATTATGAGTATTGCCAAAACCCAACTGAATAAATTATCTGATTTTCTCTGGGAGATCCCCAAAGGCACCCAGGAGCACATGCGGGTACCCGCCCGAATATACGCGCTGGAAGAATTGCTGGACGCCATACTTGACGACCGCTCACTGCAGCAACTGGCCAATGTGGCCAGCCTGCCGGGCATCGTAAAGGCTGCCATGGTCATGCCCGATGTACATGAGGGTTACGGTTTTCCCATTGGCGGCGTTGCGGCTACCAAACATCCCAAAGGCGCCATCTCCCCCGGCGGCATCGGCTACGACATCAACTGCGGCGTGCGGCTGCTGGTCTCCGAGCTCCAATACGAAGAGGTTAAAGATAAAATGGAGGAACTCTCCAAGGAAATGTACCGGCAGGTGCCCTCGGGCATGGGCCAGGGCGGCTTCGTCAAGCTCAATGCCAAACAGATGGACAAGATGCTGCGCCTGGGCGCTGCCTGGGCGGTGGAAGAAGGCTACGGCACCTCCGAAGACCTTGAATACTGCGAGAGCCATGGCACCCTGCCCGATGCCGACCCCAACAAAGTATCCGGCCAGGCCAAAAAACGGGGCAACGACCAGCTGGGCACCATCGGCTCCGGCAACCACTTTGTGGAAGTGGGGCGCGTGGAAGATATCTTCGATGAAGCCGCCGCCGAAGCCTTCGGCCTGAAAACCGGCCAGCTGACCATCCTCATCCATACCGGCTCCCGCGGCCTGGGCCATCAGGTAGCCACAGACTACCTCCGCATCATGATGAAGGCCATGCCCAAATACGACATCAAACTGCCGGACCGCGAGCTGGCCTGCGTGCCCTTCAACTCCCCGGAAGGGCAGGACTACTACCACGCCATGTGCGCCGCCGCCAACTTCGCCTGGGCCAACCGCCAGGTGGTCAGCTGGGAGTGCCGCAAGGCCTGGAAGAACGTCTTCGGCAAAACCGGCGGCGAACTGCGCCTGCTCTACGATGTAGCCCACAACATCGCCAAGGTCGAAGACCATGAAGTGGACGGCCAGAAGATGAAAGTGATCGTGCACCGCAAAGGCGCCACCCGTGCTTTCGGCCCGGATTACGGGGAACTGCCGGAAGCCTATC
>CAYVVK010000151.1:2038-11393 GCA_964454855.1 uncultured Phaeodactylibacter sp.
GGTAGTATGGGCACCGCTTCCTACGTGCTGACAGGCACGGATGAAAGCATGGCCTCTTCTTTCGGCTCCACCTGCCACGGCGCAGGGCGGCGTATGTCGCGCCGGGGCGCCAAAAAGCAGGTCAATGCTCCTCAATTGCTGCAGGAACTCAAAGAACGGGGCATTCACATTCAGGCGGGTTCACACCGCGGCGTGGCCGAAGAGGCGCCCCTGGCCTATAAGGACGTGAACCTGGTGGTGGAAACGGTGCACCAGGCGGGCATTGCGCGTAAGGTGGCGCGGCTGCGGCCGGTGGCTGTGGTTAAAGGCTGAGAAAGGCGACCGAAGGAAGTCCCGCACCCAAAGGGTCGGGATAAAAGGTAAAATCGTAAAGTCAAAAGGTAAAAGGAAGCGGTGCCTGGCCCCTTGCCGCTTGGCGGCTTTCGCCCGCCCAGCGGCTGAAAGAAATGGAAAAGAGGGCATTATTCCCATTTTAGGCCAGCAAAAGTTCCAAGCGCTCCTTCCACTTCCGCCAATCCGGCATCTCCTTAGCCTGCAACTCAAAAAAAGCAGCGCTGTGGTTGTGATGAACCAGGTGGCACAATTCGTGTACGATCACATATTCGACACAGCCTTTGGGGGCTTTCATCAACTCGATATTCAGTATGACCTTTTGCCGCTCCCCTGCGTGTGCCATATCACGCCGCCTTTTCTCTTTCCATGTCTAGTGCCCGTATACGCTGCATGGTTTTTTTGATGGCAAAATACTGCTGGTAACGGGCTATTTTCTAAGTGCCTGCATCGTAAATAATGAAATTGAAGGCCAGGTTCAGCAGGCGTTCCGGCCGGCAAAGGGCGTACAGATAATGATCCTGCTCTGTCACGATGCGTTCGCATTCCGCCGTTTTATCGAATTGTCGGCGCACATAGGCAAAGCGCTGGCTGAATATTTTTCGTTTTTGTCCATCCTGTAAAGGCTGATTCTTCAACTCGGTAGTAGCCTTGACAAACCGGGTTTCCTCTCTTGGAGATTCGAACTGCTCTTTCCATTTCGACCAGAATTTCTCTCTGGTAGCTGTTGTGGCATAGGCAGCATCGTTCACTGAAATACTCATCAATACCTGGGAATACGCATAAAGCAGGCGGATACCGTCTTCCCGCTGATTGCGCAGGTGCTGGGAGATGGCCTGGCTGATGGGCTCTTTGATGTCCGGCCGTTTACACTCGATGATCACCAGCGGTATGCCGTTGACGAACAGCACGATGTCCGGACGGTAGTGTTCATGGCTGCCGGCACGCTGTACGCTGTACTCTTCGGTGACGTGAAAAGCATTGTTTTTCCAGTTCTTCCAGTCGATGTACTGTAGGGTATAACTTTTTTTATCACCGTCTATGGTTTGTTCCAGCGCCCTGCCCAGGGTGAGCAGGTTGTAAACGGCTTCATTGGCGGCAACCAGCCCTTCCTGAAGGGTAACGTCTTTCAGTGCCTCTATGCCGGATTGAATGTTACTCTCCGTAAATTTATACCGCTTGCCTTTATAATGAATGTGGTTGATCTTGTGTAGTTGCCCCCGTAGCACCGGTTCCAGCAAGACAGCCGTGGTTTTTCCTCCCCGCAGCGCCAGGGCTTCCTCCGGAGAAAGGTAGGTGTAGCCCAGATTTTGCAGGAAATGCAGGGCTGGGGGCTGGGAGATGTGGTCTTCCTGGAAGCTGGGTGGTTTCATGCCTGACAATATTATTTAATGGACTCCAACCACTTCAACGCCTTTTGCTTTTTCTCCTCCGAACCTGGGTGGTGTTTCACAAAACGGTCAATAAGGCCCTTGGCCAGCAGTTCCCCGAGGGCGCCCCGGGCGATCAGTTCCGGGTAGTCGGTAAAATCCGCCATGCGCACCAGTTCACTCCAGCCGGTTTGGGGGTTACGGTAGCAAAAAACGACGTCGGGAACCGCTTCATCCGGCAGCGCATCCAGAAGCGCCGGGTTGTGGCTGCTGATCAGCACGGCCAGCTGTTTTTGTTTAGCAATATCATTAATGGACTGCAGCAGCTTGCCCGCCCGGCTGGGATGGACGCCGTTGTCCACTTCCTCAATGATCACCAGGCTTCCAGGCTCAGCAGATAACAAGGCAGCGGCCAGCGCCAGAACCCTAAGCGTGCCGTCGGAAAGCAGGCCGGCGTCGCAGTAGTGTTCTTCCCCTCCAAAAGTTTCCTTCAATTGGATCATCACCTCGCCGCGGGGCCCTTCAAGGAAATCAATGCCCGTAATGTCCTGCTCCGGCAGGCTTTGGATGAATTCCACTATAGCGCTTCTGTTTTTCTCTTTTCCCTCTTCATCATTCCATAGGTGGTAGAGCACAGCAGACAAATTGCTTCCATCTCCCAACAGTTTCTTTTCCGACAGGAAGCTGTAATCCCGCATCTTCTGGGGAAACGGGTCCAGGAATAAGGCTCCCGCCAGGTGGCCCTCAAATTTTTTAGCCACCTTCGGTATCAACTGCTTGGCCTTTGTATGCCCGTCAGCGAAGCGGGCGGCGCTTTCCAATTGGAGAAATATGGACATCTGGTCCGTACAGGAGATCTGAGGCTTCTTTCCGCCTCTCGCAAAATTGTTGTACTCTACACTGATCTGGGTATTCGCTCCCTTGCTGGGTTCGATCGTTCGATACAAAGTGTTATAGCCTTCCTGTCCGGGGGCATAAACCGTCTCGCTCTCGATGTGCAATTCCTCGTTTTTCCGCAGCCTCAGGCTCAGTTCGAGCGTATTGTAGAGATCATCATGCTTTTTCAAAAAACCAATTTTGCCCTTAAAAGGGGAAAGCGTACACCCCAGCCCGAATTCCTTTGTGCCGCGCCGGGGAAGATCGGCAACCCTGCCCCGCACGACCTGATCGTTTTCATTAACCATGTACTGCAGAGAAGACAGCTTGTGCCCCTGCGCCATCCAGTTCAAAAAGCGAATGGCTTCCAGGGCGTTGCTCTTTCCTGAAGCATTGGCGCCCACCAGCACCGTTAGGGGCGAAAGCTTGAGCTCTGCCTTTCGGTAGCTTTTAAAATCCCGGATGGTTATCTTGCCGATCATGATGTCGTGTCTTTTATGCTTTCCGAAGTTACGGTTTTTTGTGGTATTGGGATATCTTTTCTTAATATGCCTCCCTCCGTATCCGCTTGTCCGGCAACAGATCCCACACCAGAGAGCTGTAATGCCAATCGAACCATTCGTTGAATAGCTTCCAGGTCCGCTTTTCCGGCCAGGCTTCCGGGAAGGTGCACATGCCGTAGAGCATATCCTTGAAGATGCCATCGTAGTTGGCCTTCAGATAACGCTCCACTTCGTCGAAATTCCAATCGTCATCCAGCAGGTAGGCGGCGCATTCGTCCGGCTGCTCCATGGCCCTCCCGCCGAATACCTGCTGGCCCCAGTCGTAGAAGGGCTGCCGGGGGATGATGGTGAGTACGCTGCGGTTGATGGTTTTTCTCATGGTTAAAAACTTGACCTTTATGGAAATTCTTGTGGAATTTAAACAATTGAATAACAAAGTATTGCCTCTACAAAATAGTCAGAACAGTCCTGGTTTTCCTTGTTTTTGTGGAATTGAAACCTTACACTTCAACTCCATACATAATGACAGCCGATAACTTTCAATACTTGCTTTATCGGATCATTTACCCTAACTTTACAATGCCTTCGCTGCATGAATTCCGACTTCAGGCCGTTGTCCGTACGGACTTAGTGCAAGCGCGGGCATCCATTAATTGGTCAACTTCCGGTATTCCCGGTTTGTTGTAAAGATAGGTCGACCTGGCCTGGCCGCATGGCCTTGTCGGGCCGCGAAAAGTCCCCGGTTCTTCAACCGGGGTTTTTTGTTTTAAGCTTCTACGAAATGCTCTTGTATCAGGTTATGCAAACGAAAAAAGGA
Organism: uncultured Phaeodactylibacter sp.; assembly: GCA_964454855.1. Lineage (GTDB taxonomy): Bacteria > Bacteroidota > Bacteroidia > Chitinophagales > Saprospiraceae > CAYVVK01. Next base: position 5,935 of record CAYVVK010000151.1, read on the forward strand.
AAAGCAAAAGTTTCAAAACAAGTAAGCCACTGATATTCAGCACCTTTTTCGTTTGCACTTTTCAGTTTTCTGCAAACGAAAAAACATATTTTGCAAACGACATCAATTCTTTTTACTGTAAAAAGTCTTTCTTCTCCCCCTCCTGTTAACCTTAATCAAATTCTTTTCGAGCATTTCTTTAAATAAACGAGAAACATCTGAAATCTTACTATCGGGTAGAACCAAAACCTCTCTTGCCTTTTCATTATCAATCTCTTCAAATTCATTCAAATATCTTAGTATAACTTCAATTTGCTTTTGTTTTGTTTGCTGTTTATTAAGAATATATGTTCTCTCATCTTTTGCAGAAATGAGCTTTGACTTATGGATTAGGTATCTTAATCCGCTGGTTTTACCTGTGGTTTCTATAAATTCGATATCCTGTAACTCTCTCAATATCCTTTTCAGTTGCACCTTGCTTATATGTGGGCTTTCTTCCAGTTCTTTCAGGGTTATTTTATTTTGTCTGCAAATTGCGTCTAGAACAAGCAATTTTTCCAGGTCCATATCATGGCCAAACAATTCTCTGAAGTAGAAGCTGAGCTGAATGAGTTGTTCAGAAAATGTCTCAGCAGAAACCCGGAAGATCAGACTATTTTCAGTTTCTTGCGGAGCAGGTAATGACTTACCTTTCATCAACAATTCAGTGAATATTTTATCGAAACCACTTCCTGCTTTTTCCGCGTATTTGGTTTCTCGTAGAATATCCATGATATATGGATTCCTTGGATTTGATTTTCTCAAATAATTTTGAATGGTAATACCATCGGGAAAACCTCCAGGACTCTCAAACTCAATATAATGATCATATTTTCTAATCTCAATATAGGCCTGCCTAGAATAATCACGATGGGCGATAGAGTTGATCAATAGTTCCCTTAAAACTACTTCAGGGTAATCCTCTATATATTCTCTGAAAAGCCCGAATCTGAACTCTGAGAGGTTTATTTCTGACTTCAGTTGCTGAAAACTTTCATCAGCTATCTGAAGTAAATCGCCCTTGAATTCATAAGGTGTATAAGTTCCGTCCTGTTTGTAGCGGATATATTTGATTAAATTATAGGGGAATTCCCTTTGTGCCTTTTGGCTGCCGATAAATAACAAACCTGTTGTCGTCGGATAAATCTCCTGATTTTCTTCTTTTACCAGCCCGAGTGTTTCTGTAAACTCCAGTAAACTTTTTTTCAGGTATGGGCTGTTAGGATTTGCCTTGCTGATTTTCCCATATAGAGCCCTTGTTTTTTCAATATCCTGCCACCCAGGAATTGGCTCGCCCTGTTTGTCACTTCCTGAAGGCAACAAATCCAACCTCCAGGTCTTCTGATCATATATGATTTGTTTTTTCTCTGCCAGAACCGTCACCAATTCATGTGGCTCCAGTATTTTATTTCCATCAAAATTTCTAATCAGGTATTCTCCTTTGGAAGTACAATGTACTTCATTAGAGAAGGGGATTTCTAAAACAAGAAGTTTGGTGCCATCGGCTACTAAATCGTGAGGGATAACTGTAATTGAAGGGCGTGTCAGATCTTGTAGGTTCTTGATCAGGTCAAATTTTTTCTGTTGATCAATCGAAAAATCAACATTGATGGCTTTGCCTTTGTCAACAATCCCAATCACGATAAACCCACCTTTATAATTCGCGAAGGCGACTACATCTTTTGCCAACTCCCTGTAAGAACCACTAAACGACTTATGAGATCTTCCAAAAATTTGCTTCTCATCCAATTGTTCCTTAAAATCCGCGTATTCGCATTCGCCGACTTCCAGCAAATTGTAAAACCATTGAACGCCTAATTTTGTGAATTTCTTCATAACTTGAAATTACAGCTTTACCCGCACCTGCCCCGTCAACAACCGCTGCATCAACCCTTTCTTCTGGGCTCGCAGGGCTTTGAGCCGTTTAGTCAAAAGTCGTATTTCTTCTTCTGCCAACTCCAAAATTCCACTAATCGCCACCTGCTCTTCATAAGTTGGAGGGATCATAACTTTTATTTGAGCAAAACTGGGAAACTTACAATTCAAAGTATCGCTGACGAGGCCTTGGGAAAAGCGCCAGAATAAGTGAATGGTTTCAGGCAGTTGGAACAAGTTACCCATAAAGTTCACATCTATTCCTTCATTGGGGGTTACAATGGTATATGCCGGGCTTACAATGCCTTCCAGGTTTGAAACCGCGGAACGCCCCTGCCACATTCTCATCGTGTTATAGCCAATATCTCCGGGGCAGATCCGCTTGTACTTCGATTTATCACTATTTGAGGTGTCTTTTTTATCCAATTCGTCTCTATAAATAGCCCCTCTGTCAGCTGTTATTGCCAAAAGAGGTAAATCGTCATAACCAGTTTGCTTTCTTTCCGTAAAAACATCTCCTAAATGGACTTCCTTCCACGGCCCATCAAACCCCTTAACCCGCACCTTCCCCCTCAACAACCGCTGCATCATCCCCTTCCTCCGCTCCTCCTTGGCCGCAATGAGCGCCTGCGTCCGCTCGATGGCCTTGTCCCAGGCGGAGAGGATGGCGGCGATCTGTTGTTGTTCGGGGAGGGGAGGGAGGGGGATTTTGACCTGGCCAAGGTCATTTTGACCAATATTGGTTCGAATAGCACCCTGGCCTTTGGAAATTATCTGCTTACGAACTCTTTCATTCTGAAAACAATACTTTTTGAAATCATCGTCAACTACATCACGAATTGGACGCCCTCTGATAACAAATCCCCCAAAGACTACCTCTTCGTCATCTAGATAAACAGAAGCGAGCGCTATTTCTTTCTGAACTTCTGAGGTTCTGTTAAAAAGGACGTCCCCTCTTTTTACGGTGTATGCTTTCTTAACTTTTTCTGCAATTTGCACACTGCCAGGAATAATTGAAGCTGTGATGAAGTTATTATTCAACACCTCTGATACATTTATAAATTTCACTCCGTGGCCATAGTCTTCCTTGCTAGCATTTACACCATTTTTAAAGTTGAAAATGGCGCCTAACTTCACTACCTCCCACTCCCGCGGCAGCCACCCCAGGGGAGTCTTTTTGTAGCCTTCCTTCGCTGAAGCTTTGGCAGACAAGCTCGCCTGCTCCGGGGTTTCAGAGGGAGGGTTTTGAGGCGCATTTTCGGTATCTTTTTTCAATGCCATAGCGGTTCGTTTTTCCAGTTGGGGGGGAAGCCCATTACTTTGATGTCTATGTTAGGATAGTCATGGAGTGGGTATAGCATAGCCTGAAAATAGAAGACTCGCCCTGGTACGCTGATCTGACGGGAAGCGTGGCGAGTTCTGTTGGTATATTAATTTAAAGTTTTCGGAATATCAATTGGAAAAATAAATTCATAAAACGGCCTGTATTCCTCCCCTCCTGCGGCTGCCACGGCCCTGTTCAGCATAGCCAGCGGATTAGTTATCTTCTTCTTTTGGATATGAGCAATTTCCAGGTCGATCATCACGGTGAATGCTTTCAGAAAAGAGCTCAGATCTACCGCGCAACTGGCTAAAAGATCTTCATTCTCGGAAAAGCTTAATACTTTGCCCGTTTTCTTCTCAATGACATACGTACTATTGTAGTTCGTGTTCTCACCGAAAGCAATATATTGATCATTTTCTTTGAATTCTTCCAGGAAGAACAGATGCCGGTACGGAGTATTATCGGGAAAGTTATAGGCTTGCAAGCGATAAATTAACTCCTCATCAGCATACTGCCCGCTTATAGGTTCAACGAATGGCCATAGAGCAGACTCGTCAAGGCCATAGGCCATCATATCTTGATTAATAACCTTTATGTAGTTATTAACCGCATTGATAAATTCTTCCTCTATGAAACGATCATTCTTCATACCTCGGCAAATCGATTATTCCAATTCCCTGAAATTCACCCTGTTGTCTGCGTAAAATGATGCCAAACTCTATCGCTTTATTAAGGAGAAGAGCTGCCTCATTACCGTTTCTGGGAAGCCTTTCCTGAAATGTGGCGAATTGACAACCCTCCGGCAGCCTGCCTGTACCTATGAAATACATCATTTCACCATAATCACAGTAAAACATGCCTAAATCCGAACAGCTCCGGCACCCCTCAATATAACGCTTTATAGTGTCATAACCTTGTGAAATGGCCAGTTCGATATTGGAGAGTTCCAGTTCATCAAACTCCTGCTCAATCCACAGGCCAAAGGGCGATTCTGCAAATGGATTACTCATGATCCCTATCTCATAAATGGCAAATGCCGCGCCGAATAGGATCAAGGACCTTTTTCCCAATCGGTGCCATAACTTCGTATACCCTTTGCCGACATGTAACCTTTCAGGCAGTGCGTAGGCAATATGTCCTTGTTTAAAATGATGGTGATGCAGCTTTTCTCCTTTAAAATTTATGAACTGAGGGTTGTGCTTGATAAATGCCTGATTGATGGTTGGTGAAAAACCTCTATCTATGGCGTAGTTGTTGGATTTGTCAAACATCTGTGGCGCTCTTTTCCTCACTTCTTCCCAGTACCAGGCCCGATTCCATTTTCTGTCACCCACCACCGTGGTCACCGTCCTCTCTCCGTTTTTTGTAATGAAAACATCCGGCGCTTTCAACATATCTACTTTCGTTGCCTCATTGAGATACCCTTCGGGATAGAGTGTATTGTCCTGGCCTTATACAAAGACGCCACATGTAATGAAAAATGAGGCAACTAGTAAAATAGATCTGATATCGGCCATTGGGTTTGTACTGCGATTTAAGGCGAACTGTCAAGGATCTCTTGACGGTTGGCTGTGTGAAACAACTCGCGCGCCAATATGCACGCCTCCGCTCCCCGCCCGCAGAAATTCCTGAATGAAGGCGGGTAAATTATGGCAGCCACAGGAAATTAGCGCCCGTGAAGGACATCCGAACTGTTGCAGTTTTTGCAACGGTTGCTCGTAATTTAATTGTGGCGAATTCACCATCATTAAATTGGAGCGATTGTGGTACTTTTTTACTGAACCATCGGCGGTTATTCGAAAAATTCGAACTACTGGCTATCTCTCACTTTATTCCCAGTTCCTTCAAATACCTTTCCATCTCCACCTGCACTGCCCCCAACTCCGCCTCTATCGACTCGATCCGCTCCTGAACCACCTCCAGGCTCACCTCCGGCTCCTCCTCAAAAGTATCGACGTATCGAGGAATATTCAGGTTAAAGTCATTTTCCCTGGCCTCTTCAAAGGTGGCTACATAGGAGAACTTTTCCTCCACCTCTCCGGGCTGAAGTTTACCATCCTTAAAAACGCCCACTTTACCTTTTCCTTCATATGCTGTTTCGATCATGTGAGAGATGAAGGCCCAGTCGCCCCGGCTCTTTGGTGGGACGCTTCGCCAGAAACGATTGTGCGGGTCATTTCCGGCGTCCTCCGCCCCCCACTTGTCCAGGCTAAGGGATTGCAGAATAATAAGTTACTTAGAA
>CAYVVK010000152.1:0-11016 GCA_964454855.1 uncultured Phaeodactylibacter sp.
AGTTCAGGTTTTCATCCAGGATGAACTCTACAGTGCCGGCGCCGCGGTAGTCGCAGGCGCGGGCCACGTTCACGGCATCTTCCCCCATTTTCATGCGCAGTTCCGGCGTGAGCACCGAGGAAGGCGCCTCTTCGATCACTTTCTGATGGCGGCGCTGAATGCTGCATTCCCGCTCGAAGAGGTGGATGATGTTGCCGTGCGTGTCGGCCAGCACCTGTATTTCGATATGGCGGGGCGAGCTGATGTATTTTTCCAGAAAGACGGAGCCGTCTCCGAAGGCCGAAATGGCCTCGCTGATGGCCCGCTTCATCTGGCTTTCGAAATCCTTTTCTTTTTCTACTCCCCGCATGCCCTTGCCGCCGCCGCCGGCGGAGGCTTTGATGAGGATGGGGAATCCTACCTCATGAGCAACCTCCTTGGCCTTCTCGATGTCATCGATGGCCTTATCCAGGCCCGGCACCAGGGGGATGTCGTATTTTTTGACGGCTTTTTTGGCTGCCAGCTTGCTGCCCATCACTTCAATGGCGTGTGGCTTCGGGCCGATAAAGATAAGGCCGGCCTCTTCTACGGCCCGGGCAAAGGCGGCGTTTTCGCTGAGGAAGCCATAGCCGGGATGTATGCCGTCGGCACCCGTGCTTTTGGCAGCTTCGATGATCTTGTCTATTTTCAGATAGGATTGGCTGGAGGGCGGCGGCCCGATCAGCACGGCTTCGTCCGCGTAGCGCACATGGGGTGCGTAACGGTCGGCCTCGGAATAAACGGCTACGGCCAGAATACCCATCTTGCGGGCGGTGCGCATGATGCGGAGGGCAATTTCCCCCCGGTTGGCTACAAGGATCTTCTTCATCGTCCTCTTGTTTTAGAGCCCCCAAAGTAGTAAATAATTTTCATCTGCCGGGAAAGATGCAGGCCGCAGCTTCAAATTTTGAAAGGCTTACAATGCGATTTGGCGTGGAAAAATTTTAAATTCCCCGGTAGTACACTAACCAATACAACCAATGAGCAATACTCCTCCCATTTTATGGCAACCTTCTGAAGATCTTATCAAAAATACCCGCCTGAAGCACTATCTCGATTGGCTATCCGAGGAAAAGGGGCTGAGCTTTAATTGCTATCACGATGCCTGGGCCTGGTCGGCCAATCAGCCGGCTGGCTTCTGGGAGTCCATCTGGCAGTATTTTGACATCAAGGCCCACAGCCCCTACCGTCAGGTATTGTCTGATGAATCCATGCCCGGGGCTAAGTGGTTCGAGGGCAGCACCCTCAACTACGCAGAACATATCTTCCGGCAGGAATCAGCGGCGCGCCCCGCCATCATCTTTCAGTCGGAACGCCACAAACAGAGGGAAGTCAGCTGGGCAGAGCTGAAAGAACAGGTGGCCCATATGGCAGCCTACCTCAAAAGCATAGGTGTCGGCAAAGGAGACCGGATAGTGGCCTTTCTGCCCAATATCCCGGAAGCTACCGTGGCCTTCCTGGCGGGCTGTTCCATTGGCGCCATTTGGTCTAGCTGCTCGCCTGACTTTGGCGTCAACAGCGTGGTCGACCGCTTTCAGCAGATCGAGCCCAAGGTGTTGTTCGCCGTGGATGGCTACCAGTACAACGGTAAGCCCTACGATAAGATGGTGGAGGTACAGGGCCTGTGCGATCAGTTACCTACACTGGAAAAAGTGGTGCTGCTGCCTTATCTGGATGAACAGGCAACAGCAGAAAATATTCCCGACGGTTTATTATGGGCCGATGCCCTGAAGACGGAAGCCGGGCCGCTGGAATTTGAGGCCGTGCCCTTTGAGCATCCGATCTGGGTACTGTACTCTTCCGGCACCACGGGCATCCCGAAAGCCATTACCCATTCTCATGGCGGAGTATTGCTGGAACACTACAAATACCTGGCCTTTCACAATGACGTGCAGCCCGGCGAGCGCTTCTTCTGGTTCTCCACCACCGGCTGGATGATGTGGAACTTCGTACAGGCGGCCTTCCTGGCGGACGCTACCATCGTATTGTACGACGGCAGCCCGGCCTATCCCAACCTGGAGGTGCTCTGGAAGTTTACCGAAACGGCCGGCATCCACCACTTCGGCACCAGTGCGCCTTATCTGGTGGCCTGCATGAAGAAGGGCATCGAGCCGGGAAAAAAATTCGACTTGGCGCAGCTGCGTTCCATCGGCTCCACCGGCGCCCCCCTGCCGCCGGAGGCCTTTGACTACGTATATGAGGAGATACACAAGGATGTCTGGCTCTGCTCCATGAGCGGAGGCACGGATGTCTGTACGGCTTTCGTAGGCGGCTGCCCTATGGAGCCGGTCTACGAAGGGGAGATACAGTGCCGGGCCCTGGGCTGTGCGCTCTATGCTTTTAATGAAGAAGGAGAGCCACTGGTGGAGGAAGTAGGGGAGATGGTGATCACCAAACCCATGCCTTCCATGCCGGTCTATTTCTGGGGTGATGAAAACCAGGAACGCTATAAAGAAAGTTACTTCGAGATGTTCCCCGGCATCTGGCGCCATGGCGATTGGGTGAAAATTACGGCCCGCAATACCTTGGTGATCCTGGGCCGTTCTGACGCTACGCTTAACCGGCAAGGCATCCGCATCGGGACGGCAGAGATCTACCGGGCGGTCAATAAGGTGGAGGAGGTCAAAGACAGCCTGATCGTCAACCTGGAGCTTAGTGAAGGGCGGCACTATATGCCTTTGTTCGTTTTGATGAACGAGGGCGAAGAGCTTACGGCGGAAGTGAAGAAAAAGATAAAAGATTTACTGCGCAGCGATTATTCTCCCCGCCATGTGCCCGACGAGATCATCGAAGTGCAGGATATTCCCTACACCATCAGCGGGAAAAAGCTGGAGGCGCCGGTTAAGAAGATATTGATGGGCCGAGAGGTGGACAAGGCCGCCAACCGGGATTCCATGCGCAACCCGGAGTCGCTGGATTTCTTCATCGAATTTGCCGGGGACATCAAGTAGGCGGTTTTTCCGCGCTTTTTTTATTTTTGCCCGCCTTAACCAAATTACTATGAACAGAAGAATCGCCCTGACTGCTTCGCTAATGATCTTCGCCATCGGCCTTTATGCCCAGGCAGGTGGACAAACAGAAGATTACCAGATCCACCTGAAGAAAGCTTCCTCGCCCATAACGCTGGACGGAGCCCTGGACGAACCCGCCTGGAGGGCCGCCGCCCGGGTTGAAGATTTCTACCAGAACTTCCCCTTTGATACTTCCTATGCAAAGGCAAAAACCGAAGTGAGCCTCACTTTTGACGATAATTTCCTCTACGTAGGCGCTATCGTCTTCCAGCCGCAGGAAAACTACATCATCACTTCCCTGAAGCGGGACTTTTCACAGAACAACAGCGATGAGTTTGCCGTCAACATCGACCCCTTCCAGGATAAGACCACAGGCTTCCACTTTGCCGTCACTCCTTTTAACGTGCGCCGGGAGGGGCTGATCAACGATGGCAATACGATATCTACCGACTGGGACAACAAGTGGTATTCAGAAGTGGGCAACCACGTGGATTACTGGGTGGTGGAAATGGCCATCCCTTTCAAAACACTTCGGTATAAAAGAGCAAAGGGAACAAACAACTGGCGGATCAATTTCTCGCGAAATGCGGTTAAGGAGAACGAACGCTCCAGTTGGGTGCCGGTGCCCCGGCAGTTTAACGCTAATACCGTGGCTTTTTCCGGCCTGCTCGTTTGGGAACAGGGGCCGCCTAAACCAGGGCTCAACGTTTCGCTCATACCCTATGCCACTGCCCGCACCGAACGGGACTTTGAGTTCAAACTGCCTAATGAGCTGGGAGCCGATGCCGGCGGGGACGCCAAGATCGCCATTACTCCGTCTCTAAACCTGGACCTTACTTTCAACCCCGACTTCTCACAGGTGGAAGTCGACCGGCAGTTGACCAACCTCAGCCGCTTCGAGCTGTTCTTCCCGGAAAGGCGGCAGTTTTTCCTGGAAAATGAAGACCTGTTCAGCCGCTTCGGCTTCCCCGATGCCCGCCCTTTCTTCAGCCGCCGCATCGGCCTGGCCAGAGGAACCCTGGAGCGCCGCACCACGGAAGGCCAGCTCATCGAAGTAGAACGCTCCGTGGATGTGCCCATCATCGCCGGCGCCCGGCTGAGCGGCAAGCTGGACAACAACTGGCGCCTGGGCCTGCTGAACATGCAGACCGCCAAATCGGGAGACATCGGCCTGGGGCCCGCCAATTTTTCCGTGGGGGTGCTGCAGCGCAAAGTGCAGGAGCGCTCCTATGTGGGCGCTGTGATCGTCAACAAGGAGATTTTTACGGATAATGGAGACGGCGGCTACGACTGGGACCGGGATAACTACAACCGGGTGGTAGGGTTGGAGTACAATTTCTTCTCCAAAGACAACAAGTGGCAGTCGGAAGTCTATTATCATCGCTCCATATCGCCGGAGAATAACGAGGATGCGCAGTCGGCGGCGGTCTTCATGGGCTATTTCTCCCGCGACTGGTCCGTTTTTATGCCTACGCAGTACATTGGCGAGAACTTCCGGGCGGATGCGGGCTTCGTTCCCCGCAATGGCGTGCTTTCTGTTTCTCCCCGCCTGACGCGCAACTTCTTTCCCCGCAGCGAAAAGGTCATCTCCTACGGATTCCAGTTCGGTACGGAGCTGGTCTACCGCACTCCGGAGAATTACCTGCTGGCCGACCGCAATTTCAATCCCAGCTTGTTCGTGGAATTTCCCGGCCAGAGCCGCCTGTCGGCAGAATTCAACAATACCTATACCTATCTTTTCTTCCCTTTCGACCCTACCAACCTGGGGGGAGAAGAACTGCCGGCCAATAAAGGATATACGTATAATTCCTTCGGCCTGGAATTCAATTCCGATGTGCGGCGGGACTTTTATTTCGAAGCAGAGGCCAGCTCCGGAGGCTTTTTTAACGGAGACATTACCAGAGCCGGCGGGGCCATCAACTACCGCTGGCAGCCCTATGGCATCCTGGCCCTCAGCTTTGCCTACAATGATATTCGCTTACCCGAACCCTACAACAGCGCCGATTTCTGGCTCGTCGGGCCACGGGCGGAATTATCTTTTTCCCGCAGCCTCTTTTTCAGCACCTTCCTGCAGTACAACACCCAGGCCAACAACGTCAATATCAACAGCCGCCTGCAGTGGCGCTTTAAGCCGGTTTCGGATGTCTTCCTGGTCTATACCGATAATTACTTCTCCAATGCCTTTTTCAGCGGCCCCCAGGTGAAGAACCGGGCGCTGGTTTTGAAGGTTACTTACTGGTTAAACCTTTAGAAGAGATATATCTCATATGATCGTATTTCTATATTCTTCAGCCCCGCCAATTGAGGTAAATAAAGGCCAGGAAGAGTAAGACAATACTAGCCGCGGATAGCGTTCTTTTTTTAATCCTGGAAAAAAAACCGGAAGAAAGATCCTGAAGCCCCAAGGCCTCAAAAGCTTTATTGTATTTTGGGGTTTGATCTTGTTCAATAGAGGGAAAAGCAGCAAGCAGGTCTCCCTTTATCATGTCATTTACCGTTTCCATTTTATGCCTTGATATGGGATCAGCCTGCGTATAATTGATCTCATTTAACTCCAACTCCAGTTCGGTAAACTGAGCCGTTTCACCATTAAAAACCGCGGTTACGCTGTCTAGTGTTAAAGTTGCAAAAGGCTCATGGCCATAAGAGATGTAGATCCGTTTTCTCAACTGTTCGATCTTTATGGACGGCACTAGTTTTAAGGGGTCTATACCATGATCGTGAAGGCGGCGGCTGATCTGCTCTCTGTGGCCTTTATGCACTCTGCCAAAGAAAGGGTGCCCATCCAGAGAATTTTCTGGTATTGCGTAGGGCTTGCTTTTGTATTTATACTCCGATCTGTTTAATGTATTTTCCCCAACATCATCGATCTTGATTTGTACAAGCTGCCTTCCGTGTTTATCGTCTGTCGAATCAGTGAGTACGTATCTTGAACGATGCCTCACGCCATATTGGAATTTCAACAACTGCATATCTTCATTATCGTAGTATTGGTCGATAAATAGGTCAACTGCTGAGCTTGAATGAAAGGCATTGTCAATTTCCTTTAGAAAAGAGTTGGGGGTTTGGTACCTGGTCTGTAAAAACTGCCAGACAGAGTCGGATATAGAATTTGGTACGGATAATTTAACCTCATTTTCTAATCGCATTACATCAAAGTTCGTATCTGAGAATTCTGATGTTTGTCCAGAAGCCGATATAAAGCAGCATGTGTAGATCAAGCATTGTATGATCCTGGATCTCATGTTTTCTATTATTTCGTAAGAGTACTTACCAAAGACCTAAAAGCCTGGGCCTTAGAAAGAATATAAGTAAAGAAAAATTATAAGGCAAAGAACGGCGGGCCAGGTGTTGTCGACACCAGGCGATCACCAATCCGTAAAAGCAGCATTGAAGATATCCTCCATGATCTGCGCCGAGATATTGGTGATGGCGTCCTCCTCGATGCTGGCCAGGTCGGTGGAGCTGGGGAAATCCTGGAAGAAAGAGAAGTTCTTTTTCCAGCCCTTCTCCTCATTCGTGTTATTGATATACTCAATGGCAGTGGTGATGGTAAGGCGGTTCAGGGCAGTGGTCTCTCCCGGCTGCGGCGCTTCGGAAGTCACCTGGTAGCGCACTACGATCCCTTTGAATTCTATATCCGGATCTTCTTCATTATACACCAGGCGCGACTCCGTGCGGATCTTCTCCTTCAGGTCTTCCTGAAGCCGGGTGGAAAGGGCCGGAGGAGAGTTCAGCGAATTATCGGTAAAGGGTTCAACGTAGTAGGTCGATACGGTCGGGTCAATGCTGATGCCCCGGAAGGAGTAACAGCCGCCGGCGAGCAGGGAAAAAGCGAGAAGTAGTGAAAAGAGGTGATATTTATAATTATGCATTAGATATCTTTTTAGGCAAAGATAGGATAGTGGTGAGAAATGCCAATAGGGCCGGGAACAGGTTTAACGTTTAATTGACGGTTTGGTCAGAGTTCGTATTGTTTGATCTTACGGTACAGGGTGCGTTCGGAAATGCCGAGTTCCTGGGCAGCCTCCTTGCGGCGGCCGTTGTGTTTTTTCAGAGCTTTATCAATGAGTTCCTTTTCGTTCTCCTCCAGAGAAAGGTTTTCCTCCACTTCTTCGGCAGGGGTATATTCCTGCGCTTCTTCCCGCTTGAGAATGATGGGGCGCACCTGGCTTTCTCTGCCTTCATCAGCTCCTTCATCATCATCATGGTAGTCTGAAAGAAAATCGGTGACACCCTGTTGGGCGGCCCCGGTGCTGTGCTGCGGATATTTAGAGGGAGACTGCAGGCCGCGGAGGTGCTGGGCATCGGGAACCCGCAGGTCGTTGTTGCGGATCAGTTCGAAGACCAGAGTTTTGAGGTCATTCAGGTCGTTTTTCATGTCGAGCATCAGCTTGTAGAAGATCTCTCTTTCCTGCATGCTCACGCCTCCGTCCTTCCTGTCTCCACTCTCCGGGATCATAGGCAGGTTGCGCTTCGTAAGCTGAGGAGCGAAGCGCGTCAGCTGTTCTTCGGTGACCAGTTTGTCTTCCGCCATGACGGAGATCTGCTCCGCCACGTTCTTCAGCTCCCGGATGTTGCCCGGCCAGCTGTAGCTTTCCAGCAGTACCTGTGCCCGTTCATTGAGCTGTATGGGCGTGGTCCGGTATTTTTCGGCAAAGTCCACGGCAAATTTGCGAAACAGCATGTAGATGTCTTCGGGCCGTTCGCGCAGCGGCGGGACGTGAATGGGCACCGTATTGAGGCGGTAGTAGAGGTCTTCCCGGAACTTTCCCTTTTTGACCCGCCCGAACAACTCGGCATTGGTGGCGGCAATGATCCGCACATCGGTCTTCTGCACCTTGGAAGCACCCACGCGGATGAACTCTCCGGTCTCCAGTACGCGCAGCAGGAAGGCCTGCGTATCCAGCGGCATCTCCCCGATCTCATCCAGGAAGATGGTGCCGCCGTCGAAGGCTTCAAAGTAGCCTTTGCGTTCACTGGTGGCCCCGGTAAAGGCGCCCTTCTCGTGGCCGAATAGCTCGGAATTGATGGTCCCTTCCGGAATGGCGCCGCAGTTGATGGCGATGAACTTATTGTGTTTACGGGCACTCAGGGCGTGGATGATCTTGGAAAACACCTCCTTGCCTACGCCGCTCTCTCCGGTGATCAGTACCGAAAGCTCGGTATTGGCCACCCGTACGGCGGTACCAAGGGCGCGGTCCAAAAGGGGGGAACGGCCGATGATGCCAAATCGTTGTTTGATGGCCTGGAGGTTGGTATCCATTTGTACGGTAGTCCTTGTTTGTTTATACTTCAACGATCCTTCCTTTCAGGGTGGCGCTGGTGGCGCTTTCCACTTTCACCTGGCAGTAGTCGCCGGGCTTCAGGCCTTCCACCTTGGGGAATACGATCATTTTGTTCTGAGAATTCCGCCCCTTGAATTCCAGCTCGGAGCGCTTGGAGTCGCCTTCGATCAGCACCTTGAATATTTTTCCAATATCCCGCTGGTTGTGCTGGTGAGAAACCTGCGTTTGCAGGCGGATGATCTCCTGCAGGCGGCGCTTTTTCACCTTCATCGGCACATCATCCTCATATTTCCGGGCGGCGAGGGTGCCGGGGCGTTCGGAGTAGAAAAACATGTACGACATGCTATATCGGGCAAACTCGATCATGCTGAGGGTATCCTGATGCTCTTCTTCGGTTTCGGAACAGAAGCCTGTAATAATGTCAGAAGAAATCGCGCAGTCCGGCATGATCTCGTAGATGCGGCGTACCTTGTTCATGTACCACTCCCGGCCGTAAGTGCGGTTCATCAGTTCCAGCACCCGGCTGTTACCCGATTGTACCGGCAGGTGGATGTACTTGCAGATGTTTTCGTACTTCGCCATGGTGAACAGCACCTCGTCGGTAATGTCCTTGGGGTGAGAAGTGGAAAAGCGGATGCGCAGATCGGGCTGCACCTGGGCCACCATCTCCAGCAGTTGGGCGAAGCTTACGGTTTGTTCCGTTTCCGGGTTCTGCCATTTGTAAGAGTCGACATTCTGCCCCAGCAGGGTTACTTCGCGATAGCCTTTTTGGTAAAGGCCCGCAGCTTCGGCAACAATGCTGAAGGCGTTGCGGCTGCGTTCTCGGCCCCGGGTGAAGGGCACTACACAGAAGGAACACATATTGTCACATCCACGCATAATGGAAATGAAGGCCGTCACGCCATTGGAGTCGAGCCGCATGGGGCTGATGTCGGCATAGGTCTCCTCCCGGGAGAGAAAGACATTGATGCCCTTATCGCCTTCTTCCGCGGTGCTGATCAGCTTGGGCAGGTCACGGTAGGCATCGGGGCCCAGGACGAGATCCACCAGTTTTTCCTCTTCCAGGAGCTTTTCCTTCAGGCGTTCGGCCATGCAGCCCAGGACGCCCACCAGGACACCCGGGCGCTGTTCCTTTACCTTATCGAAGATACGCAGGCGCTTGCGCACGGTGTCTTCTGCTTTTTCGCGTATGGAACAGGTATTGATCAGTATGAGGTCGGCCTCTTCCATGGCGCGGGTCGGCTGATAGCCGGCATCGCCCAGTACGGAAGCGACGATCTCGCTGTCGCTGAAGTTCATCTGGCAGCCGTAGCTCTCAATATAGAAATGCTTTTCTGCCTGCTCTTGCCCATCCGCCTTTTCCTGGAAGAACGCTTCTCCCTGGCGGTTCTCGTCGATCTTCTTCTGCAGGCCCACCAATGTAGGGTTATCGTCGTACATTATCCTCCTGAATTTTCTTGCTCTTTCTTTTGTGTAATTACAGGATGCCTGGCATCCTTTTCCTTAAAGCTTTTTGCTGCTCAATAGTTCAATTTGGCCGGGGCCAAAGATAAGCATTTTTCATGCCCCGGTGCCATTTTGGCAGTCCCTTTTTAAATTTTGGGGCAGCGGGCAGCAAAAGGCGGGCTGGTTTCTGAAAAAATCAGGCCTAAAACACTACATTCAACAAAACCAAAAAAACTGATCCATGAAAGCAAAAATTCTGATCCTTCTGGCTTCTCTGGGCTATTTCAGCCTGGCCTGTGGAAATAACAGCGGTTCGGGGGAATATGCCCGGGATACCGCTTCTTACGCATCCGATAATCCAAAGATGGCGCAGGAAGCCTATGCCGAAAGTGGCCATTACAGCGGGAATGGCGAAACCGTGCCGGAGAAAAAGGTGATCCGCACCGCCCGCCTGAGCATACAGGTAGCTGACTATGAGGAAGCTCTGGCCGAGGTGAAAACACTGATCGAAACCCTGGACGCAGAGCTGGTAAGCGAAAACGAACAACAGTACGGCGAGCGGCTGGAAAACCAGATGACGATCCGCGTAGTGCCCGGGAAGCTGGATACGCTTCTGGAAGCCCTGGAAAGCCTGGCTGCCTACGTCGACATGAAGTCCGTGAATGCGGAGGACGTCACCCGGCAGTACATCGACCTGGAAACCCGCCTGGCATCCAAGCGGGCGGTACTGGAACGCTACCGGGAACTGCTGAAGCAGGCTAAAACGGTGGAAGAGATCGTCACCGTGGAGGAAAACCTCCGCAAGATCGTCGAAGAGATCGAATCCGTGGAAGCGCAGTTGCGATATCTCAGCCGGCAGGTGGACTACAGCACCGTTTATCTTACCCTATACGAAAAAACGCCCCGGCCCCTGGCGCGCCGCTCTTTCTGGAACCGCGTAGGAGAGGGCTTTGTCAATGGCTGGGGCCTGCTCAAAGACCTGGCGGTGGGGCTGGTAAGCATCTGGCCGATCCTGCTGATCCTGGCGCTGGCGCTTGGCTGGTGGATCCGCCGGCGGCGGAGGCGGTAAGTAGGCGGACAGATTTTGTTTACTTATACTGCTTTGAAAGCAGAGCCTAGGATGCTTTACTCTCAGGCGTTCCGGGCGGATCGTTACATTGTTCTGTGGTGGGCAGTAAGTAGTCAGCGCGGGCGGGCCTTCCCCTTCAGGGGCCCCTACTCTATGCACACAACTTTTCTTCAATCAGTTTGTA
>CAYVVK010000152.1:11026-11356 GCA_964454855.1 uncultured Phaeodactylibacter sp.
TTTCAGGATGCGATCCTCCTCCCCCTCCAGATTGGCGCGGATGGCCGCCAGGGCCTGCTCATAGGCCTCGCGCTTGTCGGCCGCCGCGAGGTTGAGGGAGGGTTTGATGAAGTAGGGCATTTGTTCGGTTGCGCTCATGTGTTGCGGTGGTTTGGTGTGATGGTTTATTGGTTTTACGGTGTTGCGGTGACATCTGGCATAGCCACAGTCTTTCGGTATAATGATTTTATTGGTTTTCCGGTTTATCGCGGGTTGGTTCACCCCCTTTAGGGGGCCCTACTCTATGCACACAACTTTTCTTCAATCAGTTTGTAGAGCCGGGCCTTGGCC
>CAYVVK010000153.1:0-11342 GCA_964454855.1 uncultured Phaeodactylibacter sp.
CCAATAAGCGGTTCGCCATTGGCATCGGTAACAGTGCCCGAAATGGTAATGTCCTGTACATTTTCCAGTAAGGAGGCCTGAGGAGGCGCTCCTGTCGGGGAAGGGCCGCTGGCGGCCCTGTCCTGTGCGGAAAGTGCTCCCGAGCTGCATACCAACAGCAGACATAGGAGCCGGAGTGTAAAGTACTTCATAAGAATAGGTTAGGTTCGGTTCAGTAATAATTTCAGCTACATCACAATGCTGACGGAATGATTCATTCCTGCCGGTATTAATTTTTTTCGCGTATGCGCTTCCAAATTTCTTTCCTACCCTCTTCAGAGAGTTTTCGTCTTTGTTTGTTGTAATGCTGGTGGAGGCTTAGCACGATGCGACGAGCTTCAGCGACAGCCGGGCCAAGTTCTGGGCTTTCTGCCAGTATATGGGCAATATAGCCCTCGCTATCGCCGGAAGGGTGGAGTACGGCCCGTTTGAAATGTTGGTCGAAGGCCAATCCCTCAACATAGGCCGTATGAAGCTTGTCATCATCCATGCAGCATAAGGAGATTATCGATCCGATTATTTATTAATAGGTTCTCTTTATGCCACAGCTTGTAATCAAAAAGTATTCTCGTTTTCAAAATTTATTTGGCAACCTGCCTCTTGCAAAAGATCATGCATTAGATACAGCAGATTGTGCCAGGTAAGTTTCCGCCCGCTTAGCCAGAGTGTCCTCCTCCATCTGTGCCCTCAGCCGTTTCATGCCCCGGGAGGCATAGTTGCGGGCCACCTGATAGGAAATAGCCATAATGGAGGTGATCTCCTTGTAGTCGAAGCCTTCGAAGAACTTCAGGCAGATTACCTCCCGCTGGCGGGCCGGCAATTGGTCAACCTCTGATTTTAAGGCCAAGAGAAAATTGTCGGAAACCCGTTCAGGAAGGACAAGCTCATGAAGCTCGGTGTCCGGTTGCAGTTCCTGATAGGCTTTCTGATGGCGCAGCTGGTTGCGGCTCACACTCAGGCTTTTGCGAATATGGTTGCGCAGCGCTACAAAAAGATAGGAACGGATGTTTTGAATGTCCACCAGAGACCGGTCACGTTGGTAGAGCTTAAGAAAGATCTCCTGTATGGCGTCCTTAACGAGCGCTTCATCTGCCGTCAGGTTACAGCCGTATACGAATAGCCGGTCTGCAAAAGTATTGTACAAATGTTCAAAAGCGCATTCGTCACCTTTAGTGTAATCCAGCCAGATCCGTTGACAAGAGCTTTGTTTTTTCATAATGGAGAGTGTTGGTTCGCCTGTAATAAATTATCTGGTTCAATCGTGAAATTAGAAATTAAGTTTTATTTGTGCAAGCGCTTGCAAAAAATTTTTTATCGCATCGGGGGATTTATGCCCGGAATAATTTGAATTTAGTGGATTCTGATAAATTATTTATGGATTAAAGATTACAAATCACAAAGTGCAGATCATAATATTGCAAGCGCTTGTTGCCTTTTTTAAAAAAAAACAAATATTTTTGAGCCTGGAAACAAACACCCCTTCAGGGAAAGGGTGTTCAACCTCTGCCATGAAAAAAAAGACCAATATCAACATCTACGATGTCGCCGAGGCGGCTGAGGTATCCATATCCACAGTCTCCAGAGCATTAAATGATGACAAGCGGATCAGCGAGGCCACCAAAGAGAAGGTGAGGAAAACGGCAGAACGGCTGGGTTTCCGTAAAAACGCCCTGGCGTCGGGCCTGTCCACCAACCAGACCAAAGTCATCGGCGTGATGGTCTCTCACCTGAACCGGGAATTCCTGGCCTCCACCGTGCGGAGTATTGAGGAGGCAGCTTTCAAACTCGGCTATTCGGTGATCATCTGCCAGACCAACAATTCCATCGAAAGGGAAAAGGCGTACATCGACACCTTAATTTCCAGCCGGGTGGCGGGCATCCTTGTCACCCTTTCCCTGGAAACAGATACCTTCGACCACTTTTTCAAGGCTATGGACAATGGCATTCCGGTGGTGTTGTTTGACCGGGTGAGTGACGAGATCAAAAACTCCACCAAGATCGTCATCGATGACTTTCAGTCTGCCTATGAAGCCACCAAACACCTGATCAACCAGGGATACCGCAAGATCGCCTATGTGTCCGGCCCGGTTAAACAACTGTTGTATAAAAACCGCCTGGCAGGATACCGGCAGGCGCTCCTGGATTTCGGCCTGCCCGAAAAAAAGGAGTGGATCGTCTATACTCAGGAACTGACCTACGAAGAAGGGGCGGATGCAGCGGCCTACCTGCTGTCATTGCCCATCCCCCCCGACGCTATTTTTACGGCCAACAACCTCACGGCGATAAGCACCATCTCCTACGCTCTCGAAAAAGACATCGAGGTACCGGAAGCGCTCGGCGTGCTCGGCTTCAGTGAAGAACCCTTCTCCGCCCTGATGCGGCCCTCGGTCACCTCCGTCCGCCAGCCCAGTATCGATATGGGGAGGCTGGCCGTGGAAAAGCTCATTGAGGAAATTCAGGCAAAGGGTAAAAAGGATTTTATCTACCAGAAGATCATCCTGGACACCAAGCTCATCGTCCGGGATTCTACCCGGCGAAGTGTCTGAACAGGATCTTCTCCCCGGCTCGGTTACTTCTCCGCTTTTAACTACCCTTCTATCAAAAGGCTATAAAATTAATGGATAATGAAAAGAAGCATTGCTCGTCATGTCATTTTATTGTTATTGGGAATACTGATGCCATTAGGCCCCGTTGGCCTCCACGCGCAATACAACCAAAGCCCCATCCCGGCAGACAAGATATACTACGGCGCCTCCTACTACCCGGAAACCTGGCCGGAAGAAAACCTGGACAAGGATATCGAGAGAATGAAAGAACTGTCGATGAACGTCGTCCGCATGGCCGAATTCTCCTGGTCCATGATGGAACCCCAAGAGGGCCAATTCGACTTCAAATGGCTGGAGCGCATCATGGATAAGTTGCACGCCAACGGCATTTCCGTCATACTGGGCACCCCCACCGCTACCCCGCCTGCCTGGCTGTGGGAAAAACACCCGGAGATCGGCGCCCTCGGCGAAACCGGCCTTCGGGAATACCACGGCGCCCGAAAAAGCTACGATTACAACAACGAAACCTATCGGCAGTACGCCGTGCGGATCGCCGGCCGAATGGCGGAAGCTTTGGGGCAGCATCCTGCCCTCATCGGCTGGCAGATCGACAATGAGCTCAGCATGAAGGCCGACTACAGTGCATCCAGCGAAGAAAAATGGCACGACTGGCTAAAGGCCAAATATGGAAGCATCGATACCCTCAACCAGATCTGGGCCACGGCCCTCTGGAGCCAAACCTATGACAAATTCGAGCAGATCCCCATGCCCCGCAGCTGGACGTGGCACCACCCCAGCCTGCGCCTGGAATGGAAGCGCTTCCTCTCCGAATCCGTCGTCAACTTTCAGAACCTGCAGGTGGCTGCCATACGCCGCCACTCCAGCCGCCCCATCACCCATGACACCATGCCGGGCCAAAGCACCAATTACGAAGCCCTCATGAGCGATCTCGACTTCATGGCCGTTAACAACTACCACAGCTTTGAAGCTTATGGCCGGGTGGTGAGCAACTACGACCGCATGCGGGGATACAAAAAGGGCATGCACTGGCTGTTCGAAACGGCACCCAACAACTCGGGCGGCGGCAAAGAAGGAAAAACCTGGTTCCTCCACCAGCCCGACAACAGCCTGCATGCCGCCCTCTGGATGAACTACGCCCTCGGCGGCCAGGGCGCCATTTTCTGGCTGTGGCGCCAGCACCGGGCCGGCCAGGAGATGCCGCATGGAGCCATCATCCACAGCTGGGGAAAACCAGCGGCCAATTACGAGGATTTAAAAAAACTCGGGGCCGATCTGCAAAAGAGCAGCGATTTCCTGCTCAACGCAAAAGTACCTCCCGCCGAGATCGCTATTTTCTACAGCCACGAAGCGGACATGGGCCTGCGCATCGAAGAATACGCCAACGATATTCGCTATTACCAGGATTGGACGTACCGCTTTTACCTGCCGCTTCAGGATCAATACCTCCACCGCGATGTGCTGATGCCGGGCGCCGATATCTCCCGGTATAAACTGCTCTTCATTCCCCTGATGCCCATCATTCCCGATGATCTGCGCGAGCGCCTGCGGCCCTGGGTAGAGGCCGGCGGCATCCTGGTGGCAGGCCCCATGAGTGCTTATCGCACCCCCTACTGGACTTCCTATACCGATCACGCTATGGGAGATCTGGAAGAATGGTTTGGCATCGAGGTGGAAAGCCGCATACCCGTGGGCACCAAACGCCGGCCCGCCGAGATACCGCTGATGCTGCAGTTTGCCGACGATACGGGTATCCCGGAAGCGGAGGCCGGCCTGTGGTCGGAAGCCCTATCTTCGGAAAATGGCACGGTACTCGCCAGATACCGGAATGGGATGCACGGCCAACAGCCTGCCATCATCGAGAATAAGGTAGGCAAGGGCAAGGTAGTACTGCTCGGCACCGGCCCCGGCAGGGATGCCATGGGGCTTCTGCTCAAAAAGTATGCTGCGGAACAGGGCATTACCCCCGTCGCCACGGGCCAACCCGGCCTGCTGGCCGTACCCCGCAAAGGGAACGGCCAGGAAGGCTTCATACTGGATAACATCAGCCCCGAGGCCGTTGAGATCCGCCTGCCCGATGGCCAATACCAGGATATTTTAAGCGAAGAAACCTACGAAGCAAAAAATGAACTGGCTCCCTATGAAGTACGGGTGCTGAAAAAGATAAAATGAGTAGTATGAAAAAGAAGCGATCATCCCGCCGGTCTTTCATCCGCCGATCCCTGCTGGGAGCTCTGAGCTTGAGTACATCGGGTTTTGCTACAGCCGCCCAAAAGCCTTTAAGGCTGCAGCCGCTGCAGTTCCACCCTTCCTACAGCGATAAGGAAACCCTGGAAAGGGCCCGCAAGAACATCCCTAAATACCGCATGCGGGATGCAGAGCTTACCCTGCTCGGGCGAGACGGTTCGCCCCTGGCCAGGCGGGAAGTCCACATCCGGCAGCTGAAACACCAGTTCCTCTTTGGCGACCAGAACTGGACGATGGCCTCCATGTTCCGCAGCGGCCTGGGCGAGTCGGACCGCCTGAAATACTACCGCCACCGCTTCGCCGAAGTCTTCAATTCTCTGACTGCTACCGTCTACTGGACAGAACGCCCGCGCAACGACGCCACCAAAACCGAAGATTTCCAGGGCGGCCTCCGCCTCGAAGATTTCAACGAGTCGGTAAACTGGGGTAATGCCAACGGCCTGACGGTCAAAGGCCACCCCCTCTTCTGGCCTATTCCCAAGGCGGTGCCGGAATGGGTGAAGAAATACGATCCGGAGACCATGATGAAATTCGTGGAAGTGCGGGTGCGCAACCTGGCGGCACGCTATCAGGGAAAAGTGAAAGCTTGGGATGCAGTAAACGAAATGCTCTGGGAACCGGCGCCCAAGAACCTGCCGGCCCGAAGCTGGCCTTATACGGAAAGCCTGGACAATATGGCCGATTACATAAGCCGGGTACTGCGCTGGGCCAGAGAAGAAGACCCCAATGCCCTGTACACCATCAACGATTACGGCATCAGCCAGGTGAACCAGGAAGGCCTCACCGACCAGGAGGGCCGGGCAGTCACTACTGAACGGCAGCGCCAACGCTACCTGCAATTGATCAACCGCCTCGGAGAAGAAGGCTGCCCCCCAAACCTCGTGGGCCTGCAAAGCCATACCGGCTGGCTGAAGCCTACCGAGCAGGTAGCCCTGTACGACGAGCTGTCGGAAGCCGGCATTCCGCTTACCGTCACCGAGTTCTGGGCCCGCCTCAGCAACCTGCGCGATGAAATGGGCCACAGCACCGCCGTCGAATCGGAAGAGTGGCGGAGCATGATGGAAAAGCCCGCCGCCGGCGAGAAACTAAGCGATGAAGCGCTCGAAGAGATCCGCGATGAGTATGTGCTCAACTACCTGGCCTGTGCCTTCGGCCACCCCAACATTCACTCCTTTTACTTCTGGGGGTTTATGGGCATGGCAGTAGATTTCGCAGCAAGCCCCTCCTCTTCGCACGAGCTGCGCCCGCTGTACGAAAAAGTAAGGAAGCTCATTCACGAGGAATGGCATACGGAAATGAAGGTAAAAACAGATTCGGAAGGGCGGCTGCGCTTCAGGGGCTTCTGCGGGGATTATTCGGCGTCCCTGCCACCCGCAGAGGGCGCCGCACCGATCGGGAGGACGTTCACCATCGACAAGGACGCTATAGAGAACCGCTTCCTGATAAGGACATCCATCTAATTCAGCCGACAGCAACAGCTGCCAGTTGGCAGCCGGACTACCAATCTAGCGCTGGACAAAACCGGAAGCCGGAATGGCTTGAGGCAATCCACAACTCTTCGGCACCGAAGCCCTGGCGAAGCAGCCACGCTCCACATCTATAGCCCATACGGGCCTACGCTGCGCTTCGGCATCTATAGCATCAACAGCCCATACCTTCAAACCCCCGAAAAGGCACTAAATCCCCCATCCACGGGAATTACCACTCCCGTCACAAAGCTGGCGGCATCGCTGCACAGCCACTGAGCAGCGCCGATGAGCTCTTCTGGTTTTCCAAATCGGCCCATGGGTGTATGTTCGATGATGGTATTTCCTCTGGCGGTATAGCTGCCATCTTCATTGAGCAGCAGATCGCGGTTCTGGTCGCCCACGAAAAAACCCGGGGCAATGGCATTGACGCGAAAGGAGGGGCCGAATTTTCTGGCCATTTCCACCGCCAGCCATTTGGTGAGGTTGTCGATAGCGGCCTTTGAAGCACTATACCCCATCACTCGGGTCAGTGGCTGCTGGGCTGCCATAGAGGAAATATTCAGAAAGCATCCCCCTGCCCCTGAGCGGGCCATGGCCTCGCCAAAAACAAGGATGGGTAGCAGGCTTCCCTTTACATTGAGGCTCATCACTTGATCGAAAGCATCTGTAGAGAGTGAGAAGAGGTCTTTGTCGGGCATGATCACCGCCCCCGGCAGGTTGCCGCCGGCGGCATTGACCAGGATATCGGCCTTTCCCCACTGGCTGTAAAGGGCATCTTTTGCCCTTTCCAGCTGCCGGCGGTCCAGCACATCGGCGATCAGGCCCATAGCGGCAGATCCCTGGGATTGCAATTCCCCGACGCGGTTTTCCACTTTCTCCTGGGTACGGCCCAATATGGCTACTTTAGCGCCGGCTTCCGCCAGCCCCCGGGCGATGGCCCCTCCCAGTACACCACCCCCTCCGGTGACGACGGCTATTTTTTCCGATAGGTTAAACATCATTATCCAGTTGGTTTTTCTTCTCAATATTGAACGCCTGAGCGCAAAAAAATGGCCGGACGGAGCCCTTATTCTTCATTAGCGGGGCGTCCGATGGTGGCCAGAATGCCGCCATCCACGTATATGACCTGGCCGTTGATAAAATCGCTGGCGGCAGAAGCCAGAAAAACAGCCGTACCCGCCAGGTCGTCCGGGTCTCCCCAACGGCCCGCCGGCGTCCGCTGAATGATAAAATCGTTAAACGGATGGCCATCCACCCGGATGGGGGCGGTCTGGCTGGTGGCAAAGTAGCCCGGGCCAATGCCATTTACCTGAATGTTGTATTTTGCCCATTCGGTGGCCATGTTCCGGGTGAGCATCTTCAGCCCGCCCTTGGCCGCCGCATAGGCGCCGACCGTATTTCGGCCCAGCTCACTCATCATAGAGCAGATGTTGATGATCTTTCCCTGTTGCCGTGCTATCATACCTTTCACCACGTGCTTGGACATGATGAACACTCCGGTCAGGTCGGTGCGGATCACCGCCTCCCAGTCTTCCAGCTCCATGTCTACCAGAGGGATGCGCTTGATGATGCCGGCGTTGTTCACCAGGATATCTACTGCACCCACCTCCTCTTCAATCTGCTGCAGGCCGGCTTTCACTTCCGCTTCTTTGGTTACGTCGAAGAGATATCCATGAGCTGTAATGCCGTGGCTTCGGTAGGTTTCCAGGGCCTTGTCTATCTTTTCCTGAGAAGAATGCCCGTTAATGGCCAGCGTTGCCCCGGCCTGCCCCAGCCCCATGGCCATGGCCATGCCCAGGCCGTGCGTTCCTCCGGTGACCAGGGCCACCTTTCCCTTAAGGTCAAATAAGTCTTGCATATAGGTCTTGGATTATCGTAAATCAGTAATGGCGCACTTGTCCATATCGCCGTAATCGAGGTTTTCACCCGCCATACCCCAGATGAAGGTGTAATTGCTGGTGCCGGAGCCTGCATGTATGGACCAGGGCGGTGAAATGGCGGCTTCCTCATTCTTTAGCCAGAGGTGCCGGGTCTCCTGAGGTTCTCCCAGGAAGTGACAGGCCGCCTGCTCTTCGGGAAGTTCAAAGTAGAAATAGACCTCCATGCGGCGGCCGTGGGTATGGGCGGGCATGGTGTTCCATACGCTGCCTTCCTTTAGCTCGGTCATGCCCATTTGCAGTTGGCAGACGGAAACCACGCTGTTGACGAGGAGTTTACGGATCACACGGTGGTTGGAGGACTGCAGCGACCCCAGCTCTACTACTTCGGCATCCGCTTCCGTGATCTTTTTTGTAGGATAGGAGCTATGGGCGGGGGCGGAGTTCAGGTAAAAGCGGGCAGGTTTTCCGGCATCCACGCTGGAGAACACCACTTCGCGGCTGCCCCGGCCGACGTACAACGCCTCCCGGTAGCCCAGCTGGTAAATTTCAGCATCCACCTTCACCCTGCCTTCCCCTCCTACATTGATGATGCCCAATTCGCGCCGCTCCAGAAAATAATCTGCTTTCAGCGGATCGATGGGGTTCAGAGAGAGCGCCTGCTTCGTGGGCACTGCCCCTCCGGCGATAAAGCGGTCGTAGTGCAGGTAATTCAGGTTGATGGCCCCTTCTTCCATGATGGGGCAAAGCAAAAAATCCTGGCGGAGCCGCGCCGTGTCGTAAGTTTTAAAATCCGTGGGGTTAGTGGCGTAATAGGTTTTGTACTTGATGCTCATTGTTATTGCGGTTTGTATTTCTTATCGATGGTGATGCCGGGCCAGTCGTCCGTACGGAAGGGAACCGCGGGCAGGCCTTCGGCATTATATAGGTTGGCTTCGTCCGGGTTGGTGGCCCAGGCATAGCGCACGGCCACCGGCCAGGGTACGTTTTCGGAAGAAACCACCACCTTGTTTCCCTCAATGCGTGCTTTAGCCCAATAGAACTTGCGGTCGGCACCGGCTATGGTAAAACCTTTCAGGTAGCCATACTTATCCTTAACTTTCAGGCCGCTGCCGGTATGGCTGAAAAAGAGCAGGGCGTCTTTGCCTCTCAGCTGCATTTCCCGATATACGGGGCCGGAATGCACCAGATCTTTTCCATAGGCTACATGCAGGGCCGAAATGGCCAGGCGGCGGCCTACTTCCTGTTTGTTTTTCGGATAGATACCATCCGCTTCTCCGATGTCAATGGCAAGGGCCATGCCGGTTTTGGGAAGCTGCAGGGCCACGGCCTGGGCTTCGCGCAGTTCCGCCCATTCGCTTTCCTCCGGTTCTGCTACCGGTTGCCGGAAATTGGCCAGCTGGACAAAGATAAAAGGGAAGTCCTGTTGCCATTGCTTTCGCCAGTCTTTTATCATATTAGAAAAAACTTCGCGGTATTCATAGGCACGCCCGGCATTGGATTCGCCCTGATACCAGATGGCGCCTCTGATGGGAAGTTTCACGAAAGGGTGGATCATGGCGTTGTATAGCATGGAAGGCTGGTCGTTTGGCCAGTTGATGATTACGGCCTCCTTCGGGCCGGCTTCTCCCCATATCTTCAGGGGCTGCTGCCTTTGTAAGACCATATGGCCGGAAAAAAAGTGGGGCAAAGCTAATTGCCCCCTGAGCAGGATTGGCGAGAGTAAAAAAACGCCAACCCATCTTAACCAAAACGTTTGATGATAAAGGCCCATCCGGAGATACTTTATGTGGAGGAGGGAAGAATGAATGGATTGTAATCACGAAGTACCGTAAAAGATTACAACATCCGCCTGTCGGGAACTTTTTGAAAACACCATCGATGACCAAGCACGGCCGAAATACGCCCTCGATACCATATGCCTGCCTGCTGCTCCTGAGCCTTGCCCTGACGCACTGCCAGGTGGAGCCGCAGGCAGGACAGGCTTCCGAAACAACAGGCAAGTCGCAGCCGGTAGAGCTACAGAACGACAGTTGCCGGCTGGCCATCGACCTGTACGGGGGCGCCTTTTACGAATTTGTCTCTCTGGAAAATTCCGTCAACCCCCTCAGCTGGTCGCTGACGGCAGAGCAAATGCCGGAGAATAACCAAGACGGGGCTCCTTTCAAGGGCCACTTCCTCTGCCTGGGGCGCTGGGGCAGCCCCTCTGCCGGCGAGATCGCCGCCGGCATTCCCCATAACGGAGAACCTACGAATACCATGTGGGAGTTGGCCGAGAAAACAAGCCAGAAGCTGGTGATGAAAAATGATGCGCCCCTCGACGGCTTGTCCATCCAGAGAAGTGTCAGCCTGAACGAGGCGGAACCGGCGTTTCTGGCCACTGAACAAATCACTAATGATTCCCCTTTAGGGAGGCCCGGCAATGTGGTGCAACACGTCACATTGGGGCCTCCATTCTTAACCCCTGAGGTGACCGTACAAACCAATGCCGGCCGGGGCTTCAACCAGAAAATGGCCCTGCCCGATCCGCATGCCTACGCCTTCGAATGGCCGCAGGGCATCATGGATACCAGCGGCACCACAGTAGACCTGCGCCGGACGGATGTATCCGCCAATTACGTCACCACCCACATTTTCCCCGAGGAAGCAAGCTACGGCTGGATCACCGCCTACAACCCCCGGGAAGGCCTGCTGATCGGCTACGTTTGGCCACTTGCCGACTACCCCTGGGTCAACATCTGGAACCATCAGGAAGACGGGAAACCGGTAGCCAAAGGCCTGGAATTCGGCACCACCGGCATAGGCGCCCCCTACGAAACCCTGCTGGCCACCGACACCCGCTTCCACAGCCACAACTCCTTTGAATACATCGATGCCGGAGAAACCATCGAAAAGTCCTTTATGGGGTTTATTTTAAATGTCGGCAGCGGGGCGTCTATCCTGCCTGTTGAAACCAATGAAGCGCAGATCGTGGTAAAAGCCTCCTACGAAGGAGCCCGCAGCGCGGAATGGACATTGACAAACCGAATGAAGAAAAAATGAAGCATCTACTCTGGCTCTGTATAAGCCTCCTGCTCTTCTCCTGCCAGGCCGGGCAGGAAAAAGAAGGCATGGCCTATGACATCTGCGTTTACGGCGGTTCCTCC